>CAYLSF010000773.1:0-4177 GCA_964385675.1 uncultured Saprospiraceae bacterium | reverse complement strand
TTCTTTTTTATTTATCCACACTTTTTTGAATAAAAATTTTCCGTACTATTGAATACAGAAAGTTTTAAAATAACTAATTGTCAATAATTTGGATTAAAACTATTGGATTATAAGGTGTAAGTAAGGTATAATTCTACTAAAAAACTATAAAAATTTAAGACAATCAAGCTTTATCTCTATTTTAACAAACTATCTTTAGCAACTGCAAATTATTCAAATAAAAAACCAACAATAAAAATAAACCCTTATCTTGTCTTTTATAATGTACCTTATCACCGAATTATTCACCGATGCAAAACAAAACACCCATTGCTTTAATTGTTTTTTCTAATGATTTGGATAATTACCTATCCAATATAGAAACCGAGCATAAGCTAATAGAAGAGGCTTTAGAACACTATGACTATACGAATCGATTGAAAGTCATCACCCGTTCATCGGTAAGCATTGAGGAATTGTTTCGCTTATTCAATTTGTATAGTGGTCGTATTGTCTTGTTTCATTTTTCGGGTCATGCTGATGGAAAAGGGTTACAATTCAATCAACAAGTTACGCAAACCGAAACAGGAAAGGCTGCAGGAATTGCAGATTTGATAGGTCGAGAAGCTAACGCCCAACTCAAATTTGTGTTTTTAAATGGTTGTTCTATCATAGTACAAGTGCAACGACTCAAAGCTGTAGGCGTTCCTAATATTATAGCGACACATTATCCAATAAGTGATTATAAAGCTGTTCGCTTTTCAAGAGCATTCTACCGAAGTTGGGCAAAAAGTGATAAACTGATCACCGCTTTTGAAACGCCTTTTACAACACTTCAACAAGCCTTTGATGATGCGTTAGCATATTTAAAGATGAGCTATACCATTCATCTTCAAAAAACAATAAGAGGATCTACCTTTGAAGTAGAAGAAACGGAGAAAAATGAACCGTGGGAACTTTTTGCAACTGAACCAAATTGGCATTTACCTAATATATCTTATATTGGTAAATACCCTAAAAAACTAGGCAATAAACCATTTATACTGCAAGAAGATAAATTTCTCGGCAGGACAACCGAGTTGGAAACCATATACAATCGGCTATTTAAGCAAAATAGTCTTCTACTTTTAGTAAATGGTGAGGGCGGAATAGGAAAAACAACCTTAGCAACTAAATATTATCAGCGATATGAAACGGATTATGAATACTTGATTTGGATATATGCAGAACGCGGTATTATGGAAGCGATTTTGACATTGGAAATTCCGCTTGAATTGTCACTTGACCAAAAACTTGACCAAAATCAACGGTTTAAAGCTATCTTAAATGAACTACATCAACTGCCGAAACCAAGTCTTTTGGTGATTGATAATGCGAATGATTTGGAAGATGTAGAAAAGCATCATTTTCAATTATCGAAGTTTACCAACTTACATATTTTATTAACTTCTCGGGTGAGAGAGTTTTCACATTTACCATCGCATAAGGTCGAACATCTACCTAAAAAGATGGCAAGGCAATTATTCAAAAAATATTATCCAAATCACAATGATAAAGATAATACTTTATTGGAGGGTATTTTAGAAGCTATTGCTTGGAATACTTTGGTGATAGAATTATTAGCTAAAACTTTACATGAAATAAATGAATTTGAGGATTATTCTTTAGGAGACTTACTTGCTGACTTACAGAAAAAAGGCTTATTAAATTTATCTCAAAGTGAAATAATTAGTACACCTTATCAGGGTAAAAATGAGTATCAAATAGCTAAACCAGAAGCGATTATAGCTGCAATGTATGACATCAATCAACTCAATGCTGAAGAACAAAAGCTACTTGCTAATTTTGCAATCTTACCTGCGGAAAATATTCCATACAAATATTTAAAAATCTTATTGACCGATTTTGAGAACCTAAAAGGAACGCTTAAAAAATTATCTCAAAAAGGATGGATAGGTTTTAATTATAAAGAAAGAAGTTTTAAAGTTAGTCCTGTCGTTCAGGAAGTTATAAAGAATAAAACTGATGATATTTGGAATAAGTGTCAAAATTTAGCTAATAATTTGATTAACGAATTACATGATGATAAACTTGAAATCGAGGATTTTAAATATTCTGATGTATTCATTAGATATTCAGAAACACTAATTATTTATTTTGGTAAAATACATAATGATATTGATAGACTAACAGAAAGAATAAGTAGTTATGCTTTAAAACGAGATAATCTGGAAGGCTTACTTCCATACCTTAATATAAGCAAGAAATTTATGTTGGATTTAAAAGATAATCTTCAAGATTTGAAAAAGCAAATTAGAGATTTATAACTATCTATTCTAAACCAACCAAATTCCCTAACTTCGCCACACAAAAACCAAACAAAAATTAATGACAAAATCAAATAACAACATACTACAATACACCTCTGATGTGTGAGCAACTGCCGATTTGCTCATTGGTGCAGGGATAAAACAGTCGGATTTTCCAAAATTTATGATGCCGTTTGGTACGAAAGAAAATAGAACTCTTGGAAGAATTTAGAATTGAGGTGGAAGCACCTGAAACGGCAGGTTTGACCGATGTTTTGGACGAACAAACCTTGACGGACTTTATTGACGAGTTTAAAGATGAGGGATTTGGCTACAATTATGAAGTTATCGGAAAAGGGAATATGCTCAAAACATTGGTTGGAACAGATAAGACGTTTGGAGTAGATTATGATACTTACTTGAAGTCATTTGATGAGGAAACCAAATCGCTTTTGGGGGTGGATAGAGGAAAGGATAAAGAAAAGTTTTTGGAAATTTCGGGGATAAGTGGACAGTTGATGAAAAAGAATATCTTAATGGCTTCAGTCAAAAAGTGGGCAGAAATTGAACTCAAAGTCGGCTTAACGCCTTATTATGAAAAGGATTATGAAATCATCGCTTACAGCCGTTATGAAGCCGAAACCAACGCAATATTACTGACTTTATGGCGAAACATATCACTCGTCTGTTTATTTATTTGGATAATACGGTTGGTGTAGAAGTCAATTTTAATAAGGTCTTTTATTAACCCGAAATCTTGCGACCGATTGCGGATGTGTTGAGTGATTTAGCGGATTTGGAAGCTGAATTGACTTTGCGATTAGCTATGACTAACAATTTAAAGTGATGGAAATTTATATAGAGGTAGCGGAAACCGCACCAATGTCAGGTATCAAAACCATATTGGAAAAATTTTGGGAAGAAACAATCTATCCGACTGTGTTATTCGATGAGTTAGCTGCAATCTATCCGGACAATTGCTTCCTTTATCTATTGAAAAATAGGAACAACACAACTTATGACTATCTGAGTTTTCATATTGTTTATGAGCATCTTATGGCACTTCATCAGACCTCACTTAATGGTATTGTAGAAGATGAAGCGATATTTAAATCCGAAATATTGCTCATCGGTAAATACATTATAAGGTATTTGGCGGAACATGACTTCTGTAAAATTCCTCGAGAATACCTCACCGATAATATTAGACTCGGCATAAATCAACAATTAGATAGATTTTATCCTTTTTGTCGTCTTTCGTTGATAGATTTTAGTTTTAGAAGTATGCAATTAGATTATCGAAGATTGTGTGAATTAGAAGCTCTATTTAAAAAATCTGATTTTGAGCCATATTCCGTAGATTTACTAGGACGACCAGAATGGGAAAAATCACGATTGGCAGATTTAAAAAAGAAAACAACCTTTAATCCTTTATATTTTATTGCAAAATGATAAAACCTTATAACGGCTATAAAAAAATCGTGCGTCAATGCGATACAAACAATTTCGAGGGGTAAACCGAACAACAAAACATAAAGGACATTATAAAATCATAGATTTTTCGCACGAAAATGTCAATATCTTGAATATCAAAAAAGCGTTTGAGCATTTTAGCAATGTGGTTATAAGTGATTTTAATCCGTTAGAAAATGAAAAACGAATGATGAAATTTTACGATGAATTAAAAGGTCATTCGTTATATGGTTCGCACTTCAAGACTTTTGAAACCGAAAAGCAAAAAACTGATAACCAACAAGATGTCAATGTTTTTCTAGGGTGTGGTAGTGAAATGATGTATAAAAATGAATAAATCATATCTTTATAAAAAAAGATATGAGTGTAAAAGATATAAAAGCATTAGGCGACGAAATAGAAATAACAATATGGAT
>CAYLSF010000772.1:2261-4180 GCA_964385675.1 uncultured Saprospiraceae bacterium | reverse complement strand
AAATCGTCTAAACTTAAATTTCTCACGCAACCTGCGTACCTTATTTTTTTCTTCGTTCCTTAATTGATTGTTTATGATTTATTGTTCCTTAATATATAAGTCATAACTCTATCACGCCTAAATATTATAAATTTTTGTCGAATAAAAGAGAAGGTTCAACCCTAGAATTGATACTTTTGGCATCAATAACATTTCATTAACCAAAACCCTGTGAACTGTTAAGTGTTGAATGAGTCATTTTTGATTTTTTGACAACTTTTAAATTTAATCTTCTTTTTCTGTAATAAAATTGCAGTTTTTGTAACTAAACTAACGTCATATTTGAATTTTTAAATTATACATACTCTATGTCGATACTAAGATTAGATAATGTAGTCAAGACCTATCAAAAGCACGTTGCTGTTGATGGAGTAAGTTTTGAAGTACCCAAAGGTTCTGTATTTGGATTGCTAGGGCCAAATGGTGCGGGGAAAACTTCCTTGATTCGGATTATCACAACTATTACACGGGCAGACTCGGGAGTTGTTTATTTAGATGGTGAAAAACTAAATAGCAACCATCCTTCGGATATTGGATATATGCCAGAGGAACGAGGATTGTATAAGAAAATGAAAGTTGGAAATCAATTGGTGTATCTAGCACAATTGAAAGGCTTATCCAAAAAAGAAGCGACTAAACGCATTAACGCTTGGTTTGAAAAATTTGAAATAGAAGATTGGTGGGATAAGAAGGTGGAAGAACTATCAAAAGGAATGCAGCAAAAGATCCAATTCATTTCTACTGTTTTACATCAACCCAAATTACTCATCTTGGATGAACCTTTCTCTGGACTCGATCCGATTAATACCAATTTAATAAAGGACGAAATAGCAGAACTTAATCGTCAAGGTACGAGTATTATTTTTTCTACACATCGAATGGAACAAGTAGAGCAAGTTTGTGAACATATTGTGTTGATTAATAAAGGAAAAAATGTACTTCAAGGGAAAGTACATGATGTAAAGCAAATGTTTAAGGAAAACTTATTTGAAATCCAATATACTGGAATCTTACCTGATGGATTAACGGCGATGGATGATGGAGATGCTTCTTTTAATATTATTGAGCAAGAAGAGGGGCATTTGAAAGTGAAAGTAGAAGATGAAGGGGCTTCAAATAAATTGTTAACTTATTTATTAAATAATGGGGTTTTGGTGCGTTCGTTTAACGAAATTTTACCAACACTCAATGAAATTTTCATAAAACAAGTAGGAGGGCTAACAGATGAATAAACTATGGTTAATCATAAAAAGGGAGTATATCACTAGAGTAACCAAGCGTTCATTTATATTGGCAACGCTACTGACTCCTATCGCTATCGTGGCGTTTATTGCTATTGTAGCTTGGATTTTTAGTTACAGTGCAGATTCTCGGAAAATTGCGGTGAAAAATGAAAGTGGGTATGAATTGGTTATGCCTGATTCTAAACGGGCTTACTTTTCCAATAAGAATGGTGATTTAGAAGGTCTAAAAAAGTCATATAAAGAAGATGGATATGATGGATTACTGCATATTCCACCGATTAAGAATCTTCGTTTGAATGACTTTTCTGTAAAGTATTATTCTGATGATCAAATTCCGATTTCATTAAAAGAAAATATTGAAAGAAAGCTAGGTAGTAAGATTCGAGAATTAAAAATTGATAGTTCAAATATTGATCGTGCTATTTTAAAAAGTTTTGATACGAATATTTCCTTAGATGAAGTTGGATTAACGATTGGTGAAGATGGAGAACTAGAAGAAGAAGATAAAGAGAATAGTGCGGGTATTGCTACCGCTTTAGGAACGATTATGGGCTTTATCATCTACATTGTCCTATTTATTTATGGTTCAATGGTAATGCGTTCCGTTATGGAAGAAAAAATGAATCGAATCGTAGA
>CAYLSF010000772.1:0-2229 GCA_964385675.1 uncultured Saprospiraceae bacterium | reverse complement strand
TGCTTGGTAAAATCTTAGGCGTCGGTGGAGTAGGGTTGACGCAGATTTTAGTATGGATGATATTGATTCCTTCTTTGAGTTTTGTGGTAGGGTTGTTATTACCTGTTGACCCAAATGCTATTGAGCAATCTCAATTAAATAACGCACAACAGCAAGAAGAATTAGCTCAGATGATGAATGTGATGGAGAGTTTACAAGCTCAAGATTGGTGGACAATCGCTCCATTATTCATTTTCTATTTCTTAGGTGGTTATTTCATCTATTCTGCATTATTTGCAGCTGTAGGCTCGGCTGTCGGCGATGATTTAGGCGAAAGTCAATCGTTGACTTTACCAATTACAATTCCAGTTATCTTAGCGATTTACATTATGATAGCGGTTATCGAAAATCCTACAAGTGGGTTAGCGACTTTTGCGTCTATCTTCCCTCTATTTTCGATGATTGTGATGCCTGCCCGATTACCGTTTAACCCTCCTCTGTGGGAAATTCTGGTCTCTATGCTGGTGATGGTGTTATCTGTCATCTTCTTTGTCTGGCTATCAGGAAGAATTTATAGAGTGGGTATCTTATTATATGGTAAGAAAGTGACGTTGAAAGAACTCGGTAAATGGATGTTTTATAAAGACTAGAGGCGACAATCGACTTTTGACAATCGACCTTCGATACAAATGTTAAAGTTATATTCGAAGGTCGATTGTCATAAGTCGAACCTCGCATAAATTATTTCCCCGAAGAATCTGGCGTAGTCGATAAATCGGCTTTTAGAAAGTCATTGATTTGATTTAAAAATAAAGGATCAGATGCTTTTAAAAATTCAGAAATAAATCTTCCTTTTCTATCCAATAAAAAATAGTGTGGCAAAGAAACCACATTATAATCATTAGCTACTTTTCCTCTCCTTCCTTTTGACCACAAGTGAATACCATTCGTTGGATTTTTACGCATAGAGCGAATCCATTGCTCCCTGTTTTTATCTACATTGACATATAGAAACACAATATCTCTATTGGCTAATAGATTACGATTCTCTTCAGAAGCCCGCATTTCTCGAATACATGGCTCGCACCAACCTGCCCAAAAACTCAGGTACACCATCTTACCTCGATAATCAGAGAGATTAATTTTTTGGCTACTTTCATTTTCAAGGGTAAAAAGTGGTGCTTCTTCCTGATTAGAGAATGCTTTTGCTCTATCATATTTATCTTGTACAGCAGCTAGCACGTCTTCTGTGATGACCATATCTTTAAACTCTTGATAATAGGGTTTTATGAAAGGAATATTATCTTTCCGAATGGTTCTGTTGAGTAATCGCCCTAACATATATTCCTCAGCAAAGTTATTTAACCATTTTTTCGATAACTCAAACTGATAGGCAAATTTTTGGAAACTATCGGTTACAGAATCTTTGTGCATTTCCTGTACGCTATATTTTAAATATTGATCTAAGAAATTTCCATATTCTGGTTGGTAAATAGCTTTATCATTATCCAATTTTACATCTAATAAGAAAATGAAATATTCGTCAGGCACAGGAGCTTTTACGGTATCTCTCTTTTGAAAAAAATGTAGGAAAGCTAGTCGATAACTCGGCCAAGTATATTGAATATGAGCATCCAAGAATTCTTGTAATTCAGGGGTAATATAATCGTAGTCAATATGGTTTTTAACGAAATCGTATTCTTCTTTTTGACGTTTATCCACAAAATTGGAAAACTGCATAGGCGTCAAAACGGTCATGGTATCAAAAATAGCACTAGGTACACCTAATGCTGGAGCAACCATAGCTTCTGTAAACCGATTTCGTACACCAAATTTTTGATAATATTGATGTAGTAATTTATTGTTTGTGCCTCCTATGCCTTCAAAAGTCATAGACTCATAAAATTTATAGGCATCAAAGTTGAATTGAAAACGATCCCCAGGACTTACAAAGAGAAACATTTCTTTACCATTATTGGTAAAATTGACTAGGCGAGGTCCATTGAGTTCTAAGATAAAAGCAAATTCATTTTTTGAATCTAACGTGCCTTGTAATTCAATTTCAGTTTCCGAAATCATATTGTCAAGGTATCTTATTTTAACTTCTGTGGCAATAGGATTGGTAACTTTTCCAAATACAATTGCTCGACCACTTTGAGCATTTAGCATGGTGGATAGGCAGAGAAAAATTAGACAAATTAAAGTGCGATTAAACTGATACATATCGAATGTGTTGTGATGCTTTTTCTA
>CAYLSF010000771.1:0-4186 GCA_964385675.1 uncultured Saprospiraceae bacterium | reverse complement strand
TTTGTTTAATTCTCATTGCTTTAAATTGTCAGAATAGTCTTTCCATAATAGTGCGAATTAAGACAGTTACTTTTTGTTTAATTCTCATTGCTTTAAATTGTCAGAATAGTCTTTCCATAATAGTGCGGATTAAGACAAAAAAAGTAGCTTTTTTGGGTGGGCATTGTTTTTTGTCAGAATAGTCTTTCCATAATAGTGCGGATTAAGACAACTCATACTGCCCTTGATGATGAGCAGTAGTATCCGTCAGAATAGTCTTTCCATAATAGTGCGGATTAAGACGCATGGTGGTACATCTCGTAACCGATATACGTTGTTGTCAGAATAGTCTTTCCATAATAGTGCGGATTAAGACATTAATATTTTTTTCATTTTTTACATATTAACTTTGTCAGAATAGTCTTTCCATAATAGTGCGGATTAAGACAATTTTAGTCTTTTCTAAAACATCAAACATTGCGTGTCAGAATAGTCTTTCCATAATAGTGCGGATTAAGACAAGCATAGCACAATAACAAGTCTCACACCAATCAGTCAGAATAGTCTTTCCATAATAGTGCGGATTAAGACACATATACCTCATTACAATCTTTGCTATTTTGTTTGTCAGAATAGTCTTTCCATAATAGTGCGGATTAAGACATGAAGCAAATCCTCTTTGATAGCTTGGGTAGGTCGTCAGAATAGTCTTTCCATAATAGTGCGGATTAAGACTCTTTTTTTCAAAAGTTCTGAAAGACTTTCTTCTGTCAGAATAGTCTTTCCATAATAGTGCGGATTAAGACATTTGATAAATGTACTCCAAACATCAATCGAATAATGTCAGAATAGTCTTTCCATAATAGTGCGGATTAAGATATATCTGTTTATAATTCTTTCAACACCCGTCTAGCATACCAAACCGTCACCACGCTATCTAGTACAATCCCCAATCCAAAGAGTACCAAAACACCAATAAAAGTAGGCGTCCAAAATCCTAGAAGATAACTGATATAAGCTCCTAAATATACCGTTCCATTAACAATAATCGCTTGATAGGTAAGATATTGCGTTTTACCCGTGCCATAAAAAAGGCTATCAATCGTCATATTCAAAGACATCAATATATAAGGGATAAACAACCATAACAGACTCGTTCGTGCCGTTTCGATAATAGCCGTATCTTGCGTAAAAAAGGGGATAATGTCATTTAAGCATAGCAAGGATAGACACCAAACGACCAAAACCCCACTCAGTAGGGTTAAACTTTGTTTTAAGACTTTCCATAGGTCAGTTGACGTATTGATATGGTGAGCGATTAACGCTCTTGTCGTTTCTACAATGGCTAGTACGGGGACTAGGTAAAAGTGCCAGTATAGGTGCATCGTCAAGTAATAGCCTCCAATTTCATTAGTACCTAGTGCGTTGATAAATTTGATAATCAAGAAGAGGTACGCCAAATTGCTAATTAAACTTTTCAAGCTGATGCCTAAGCTCACCCGTCCAAATAATCGGAGTTCTTGTCGAGGAGGGATTTTGAAAAAGTGTTGAATTTTAATGTCAAATTGTTGCATAAGGATATAGACAACAATTAAAAAAGTAAGGGTTTCCATACAGAGGTTTGCCAATGCCAAGCCTTCAATCCCGAAGTCATAAGAAAAAGCATACCCTCCAAAAAATAGTGCATCAAACCCGATAGATAGCGTCAACTTTAGCAACGTTAAGGTAATCAGCACCCCCTTTTTTTTGAGGGCTTCCAAGATAACGACCAATCCTAGATTCGCAATACTAAACCAAAGTGTCCATACTTTAAGGGTTAGGTAACGTTGCGTTGTTGTTACAATTTCGGCAGGGGTATCTATCCATTGAACAAACTCGGAAATGAAGCATAAAAATAGGGCGATAAATGGCAATAGTCCTACGATTAATCCCCCTATGCTCGTTGTTATTTTTTGGGCAATTATTGCTTTTCTTTTGTGAATCATAGAGCCCACATAAAAAAACAAAGGCAAGACCAAGCCCTCCTGTATCACTTCAAAAATAATTTCTACAAATTGCCATTGTGCAGCTATAGCTAAGTTATTGAGGTCAGGCGGTGTTTTTCCAATCAAGTAAATACTGTACGATTTATAAATAGCCGGCACTATCATATAAAATAAGATAGACGCAAAAAGCATCCCATCCCAATAGTTTTTTTGAGTTGACTTCATGGTGTTATTGATGATTTTTTGAAGTTAATTCTTCATAAATTAAGGGATTAAAATACGTGATTTTATGCAGTAATTCTACAAAAAATAAGCACATCTGTACTAAACCATTTCTACTACAGTAATTTCTTATTTGATTTTTAGCTCCTTAAACACCTCCAATCCCGTGCAGTAGTCGAGAGGGACTTTCCACTTTTGAAATCCCCTTTTTAGCAGGAGTAATTGGTTCTAAAAAATCATAAATCAAAATTCATAAATCTTACATCATAAATCGTTTAATCCTGTACAGTAGTCGGGAGGAAAAATCAGACAGATTTATGATTTATGATATAAGATTTGGGTTTCGGTTTAGTGATAATTTTTAAGGTAAAAAAGCCCATAAAAAATCACCTTATTTTAGAATCCCCCTACCTTTTTCTTGTGTTTATACACATCTTGTGACATAGCAATTCAGATGTTAAATTTGCTTTTAATTAACCACGGAGTGGTTCAATATGAATAACTACGGGTTTACACCCGTAGTGGAAAAAGTACATTAATCGAACTACGGAGTAGTTCAACTCGTTAATTCGTTCATTTTTATAGTTGAACTACTCCGTAGTTCGTATATTTTGTGCAATTTACCACGGGTTTACACCCGTAGTTACTCAAATTTGACTACTCCGTAGTCATTTTAGTATTATTTTACCATGTCACGACTTATGTATAAACGTAAGCCCTTTTAGGAGGATTTAGGGGGTAAAAAAAGACTTTTGATTCCAAATAAGAAACCGTTATTTCCACTAATAGTCTATCCGCCAATATTCGTCATTTTAAACCGCTATTCCCTAAAATAGAAATCTTATTTTTTCAGGGTTTACCTATGGAAATAAATTGTAATAAGAATTGCCTTCTAAGCAAAGAGAGAGATCACTCCTAAATATTTAGTAACCAATATTTTAAAAATATAAAAAAAAATCATGTCACATTATCACACCATTTCTAGTGGCTATTCCTCTATTATTTGCATAGAATTTGAGTAAGAATAAGCATCTCCATATCAAAAACATCAACAACAATTAATATGCATCTATTAAAGCGATTGACTATTTCTTATGAATCAACTTTATGCACTTGTTTTTATTGCTACAGTAGTCATTTTTTCAACTATCGAAATTAAGGCTCAATCTAAGACCAGCGTAAATTTATCACAAACTAGGCAAAATCAAACCAATCCAATTTCTTCTAATACAGCAAATCAACTCACAGAAATCTGTGACAATGGTATAGATGATGATAACGATGGATATGTTGATGGATTTGATACCGATTGCCCTTGTGATGATGGTAACTTCTTTGGACAATGCGACCCTTTGTGTGAAGCAAATGTCGTCGTCAATTCATTGGGCTTTCAAGTCGATTGGCAAAGTCAAGGTAACGTTCCCAATTATCAATCTCCATTTGTAGCGGATATAGATAATGATGGCGTTCCTGAAGTTATTATTCAATCAACCAATTCTCACAAAACATCAAGCGACCGTTCTACCAAAGATATACATATTATCAATGGTCAAGATGGTACAACAGAACTAACGATCACAACCCCTTATATGCCCTGGGGAGCCGTAGGCCCTTTAGCTGTAGCCGATATTGATAATGATGGGTATGGAGAGATTATTATTAGTACAGCAGAATCTTATAATGCCGCATCGAATCAAGGCTATCTAATCTGCTATGAACACGATGGTACACAAAAATGGAAGTCGAATGTTCAAATTGGAGCAAATGCACCCAAAAAATTCGGAACTGCGGTTGGGATAGCCGACTTCAATGGGGATGGTATTTCAGAAGTCTATGCTTATAACGAAATTTTCAATGCTCAAACAGGTGTCCTATTAGTAGAAGGTGGTAGTAATGGTATGGGATTACATTCTAACTCAGCTTGGGGGGCAAGTGCAATTCAAGTTGCTGCAGATTTAACCGCTGCGGCTGGATTAGAGTTAGCTTGTGGGAAAACGGTT
>CAYLSF010000770.1:0-4188 GCA_964385675.1 uncultured Saprospiraceae bacterium | reverse complement strand
TACCCCGAAGTAGATATAATACCCAGTTGAATAGCTCATTTAATAAGCGTCAAAAGTATTTTATTATGTCAGTCACAACTGTAAAAACCAGTTTACTGGTTTTAGCCTTATTTTTATGTATTTTAACTATCATATCACCTAATTTTTCTAAGATTTCAAATCCTTTTCAGGATGCAGGAACAACAACAACAGAACTCAATTCTGTTTTACACACTTCTACGACAACAAAGGAACAAACAGATTTAACCAAACAAGCCGTTTTGCCGCAGGTGTCACAGGTTTTAAATGACCCTTTTGAGTCAGAAAATCATGACCCAACTCGTAAAATAATACCGCCGTCCCCTACTGTAGCCGCTTTAGGTCAATATGGAGAAATACCAGTAGGCATGTACACGGGTACACCTAATATTTCGATACCGCTAACGGGACTTGCAGGCAAAGGTACGAGTCTTCCACTTTCTTTAAGTTATCATGCCAGTGGTGTAAAAGTAGACCAAATAGAAAGTTGGGTAGGATTAGGTTGGTCCTTAAATGCTGGAGGCGTGATTTCAAGAACAGTACGAGGTTTACATGATGGACAAGCCAATGGGTATAGCAACCAAACCGTTCCTACTATTAACTCTACTACAGATATTAATACACATCATCAATACTTTGACGGTCTGATGCAAGGTATAATTGATGGAGAACCCGATATTTATCACTTTAACGTCAACGGAATAACAGGGAAATTTTTCATTAAAGATGGAGCAGTACGCACGATTCCTTACAGGGATGATTTAACGTTTGCTTGGCATGCTGACCATTTAAATCCTGCCAATCAAGGATGGACGATGACGACTAGCCAAGGGATTCGGTATGAGTTTATAGGATTTGAAGAAGAGACGCTTTCCTCTAATTCATGTGAAGACCCGATGGGTGCACCAATTCAGCAATCGAGTACCGGTTGGTTTTTATCTAAAGTGGTCAATACCAATAACAATGATGAAATCGTACTGGATTATCAACCCCACACCGAGATGTATGATGTAGGCGTAACCGAAACTAAATATTTTAATAATAACATAGACCGCCCTTGTATCGGTAAACCTAATGATAAAATCTGTATTTCTACAAATACACACAATACATGGCGTTTGCATAAAATTACAAGCATTAATGGAACACTAGAGTTTCAAGGAAATCCATTAACACAGATTGTTCAAAAAGATTTAAATGACCAGCCGCTTCGCTCCTTTCAGTTAAATTATGGTCATTTTAATGCGGGTTCTACGCATGAACGACTCCGACTAGAAAGTGTTGTAGAATCTTCTGCTACAGGGGTAGCAAAACCACCATATCAACTGACTTATAATACCAACGCCCTTCCACAGCGTCTATCTGAAGCACAAGACCATTGGGGGTATTATAATGGAGCCAATAATAACACAACGTTTGTCCCTAAGCTTCGGTTGGAAGGTGTAGATGGTGCAGATAGAGAAGCTAGTGCAACGCACACAACAGTGGGTATGCTCGAACGTATTACTTACCCTACAGGGGGCTTCAATGAATTTGAATTTGAAGCACATGAGACAGGTATAATTTCAAGAGGACTTTTGATGAATGACGATAGTTATTTATCAAGTCAATCTGCACATGCCTTAGCACATAAGACGGGTGGTGGTGCTTTTGTAACAGATGTAGATACCTTTACCTTATATCATCGGACAGAAGTAACCGCAAATGTATCTACAACGAATGATAATGGTTTTGAATGGGATGGTAGCATTACCTTATATAATGATAAAGGTAGGGCATTTCATGCAGGCGGGAGTTCAAGTAGCTATACTGCCAATCTATTACCATCAGGACCAGGAGCTAGTAATCCACAAATCAAGGTGATTAGTTTACCCCCAGGGCATTATACTTTAACGACAACAGCCGAAACACCAGGGACTTATACAAGGGTTATGCTTAATTGGGAAGAACATAGCGTATTAGCTGGCAAGGTAGATTTAAGCACTATCAAACGACTGCCAATAGGTGGGGTGAGGATTCGTAAAATTCGTACCCAAGCCGATGAAAATGCTACGCCAATCGTTAAAAAATATACGTATGATGATTTTTCTAATCAAGACCAACGTTCTAGTGGTCGTTTAATATCATTACCACAATACACCTTTAATATTAGTGAGTATCGTAAAATGCAACCACATATAGGTTGTGCAGAAGTCGAATGTAATTATGGTGGTGTAAGTTCGAGTCCCAAAGCACCGCTAGGTAGTACACAAGGCAGTCATATCTGCTATACACACGTTACCGAATGGCATGGTGAAAATGGCGAAAATGGTAAGATTGAAAATACCTATTCTTTTGAATCGGATAGAGGGGGATATGGTACACCAATTACTCCTGTTACAAGTTATGAATGGATGAGGGGACATTTGCTGACTTCTATGACCTACAAAAATGATAATAATACCTTTGTAAAACAGCATTATGTAGAAAATCAGTATGATTTCCGATTGGATAAAACCCTCAAAAACACAAGAGCTACAGGAATTGCTGCTGCCTTGCGTACCGTAGGCTCTTCTTGTCAACCTGCTCCTTATATTACCTGCAATGCTGATGATGTAGAAAAATTATATTATGGAAATTGTACAGGGTCTAATGTAACGATTACGCCAATTTTAGCATTTATTGGCTTTGGAACAGTAGGGGCGTTAGCTGTACTTCCTTTTTCTGGAACAGCCTATAACACAGCTTTAAGTCCTCAAGCCAATGGATGTAGTGTTATCGCCTATCATCCTTGTTATGGACAACCCGTAGGTACGATTATTACGAATACTTCATATAGTGATAATATCAAATTTAGAACCTATGAGCTTATTTCCCAATGGTTTTATCAGACCGCTACTATTGAAAGAACCTATGACAAAGATGGTGTAGAGTATTTGGAAAAAATAACCACACTAGAATACGACGAGGATGATACGGACGGACACCAAACCCAACCAATAGCGACTCGAACAACAAATAGCGATGGCATAGAATATATCACTCGTACCAAATACGTAGCCGATTATCAAAATCCGTCTTCGGGCGATATGGGCTTAGCTTTGCAGCAAATGCAAGCCAATAATCAAATACAAATCCCTGTGGAAGTTCGGCAATATCGCAAAACATCTGGCGGTACAGCAGCACTAACAGGGGCAAGTTTAACCGAGTTTAAGCTCTTTAATGGAAATCCTTTACCACATCGGTTACATACCTTAACAACAGGACATGTGTTAGACGAAAGTCCAACCGAATATAGTAGTAGTTTTACAACTTCAGGTATCAATAGTAATGGAGCATTTACCAAAGATAATCACTACCGACACTTGGGAACAATTACGGACTACGATAATGATGGTAACTTAATACAATACAACCGAGTCAATGATATTTCTTCTACCTTTATTTATGGTTATGATAATCAATTACCGATTGCGAAAGTAACCGATGGAACAGCAACGGATGTGGCTTACACCTCTTTTGAAGGCGATGATAAAGGAAATTGGACCTATAGTGGTACGCCTGTGGGTGGAAATAGTAAATCGGGAATTCTGCACCGAATTGGTGCAAATGGTATCTCTAAAAATGGATTAAATGCCGCTAAAACCTATAAAATCACGCTTTGGTATCGCAATGGTACGGTATCTATAAATGGTCAATCTAAAACTAATAGCAGCAGCACTTGGCAATATGGAAAATGGACGGTCAGTAATATAAATACCGTTACGCTGACAGGAACTGCAAGGGTGGATGAACTCCGCCTTTATCCCGAAAATGCCATTATGAGTACCCTTACGTATGATGCGGATACTCGGCAAGTTACGTCCATGACGAATGAAAGTAATTTGACTACGCATTATGAATATGATGATTTTCAACGGTTAGTCTTAGTTAAAGATGATGATGGGCATATCTTAAGTCAAAATGAATACCATTATCAAGACCCAACAAGCACAGGGAATGACCAATATAATAAAGTCGGGACAACGACCTTATTGACACCCGTAACCAATGCGGGGAATATTGCTGGTTTAAATGTCCATCAAAAAGCAACAGCCTATCAATATTTTGATGGTTTAGGTCGAGTAATTCAATCGGTAGGCGTAGAACAATCGCCGAACCAACGGGATGTTGTGCAGTATATAGAATATG
>CAYLSF010000769.1:0-4192 GCA_964385675.1 uncultured Saprospiraceae bacterium | reverse complement strand
AATAGCGGGTTATTCTAAAAAAATTGAAAGAAGTATAAAGTTAAATTTATAGTAATCCCGATAGCTATCGGGAGCGTAGGTTATTTTTTTCGGAGTCCCGAAAATATCCAAAATGGACAATACACGCATCCAAGAATTAATTGCGGTTCGTAGAAGACTACATCAACATCCTGAGTTAGGATACCAAGAAATTGAAACGGCAAAATTAATATGTGACAAATTAGATGAGTTAGGCGTTCCGTATCAATATGGTGTGGCAAAAACAGGCATCGTCGCAGAAATAGAAAAAGGCAAGGGGAAATGTATTGCACTGAGAGCGGATATGGATGCCTTACCGATGAGTGAGCAAACCCATTTAGCCTTTGCATCAACTAAAGAAGGGGTCATGCACGCTTGTGGTCACGATATTCATACCACCATATTGCTAGGCGCAATTATGGAATTACGAGAAAGTGCGTTCAATGGAAAAATCAAATTTATCTTTCAGCCATCAGAAGAGGGAACAAACGGCGATAAGGAGAAAAAATCTGGTGGACAGCGAATTGTAGAAGAAGGTATTCTTGACGATGTAAGTTACGCCTTTGGACTTCATGTGAATCCTTTATTAGAGGTTGGAAAAGTTAGTTATGCCCTTGGAAATGCCTTGGCTTGTACTAGTCATTTTACGATAACGGTATTGGGTAAATCGGGGCATGCAGGTGCAGCACCACATTTAGCAAATGATGCGATTGTAACGGCTACCGCTTTGGTTCAAAATTTACATACCATTGTAGCTAGAAATATCGAGCCGACTCAAACGGGGGTATTATCCGTAACGATGATTAATGGTGGTGTTGCTCAAAATGTTATCGCAGATAAAGTAGAAATTGGCGGAACAATTAGAGCATTGGATATCAATAATTATCATTTGATAGTTAAAAGAATGAAAAGCATTATCGAAGGTGTTTCTGTGTCTTATGATACAACAATTGATTTATCCATTGATTTATTCTATCCAAGTTTAGTAAATGATCGTGATGTACACCAACAATTAAAAGAAACAGCAACACAAGTTTTTCCACAAGGATTAGTTGAAGTAGAACCCATGCTAGGAGGAGAAGATTTTGCCTTTTATTCCAGAAAAGTGCCATCCATGTTTTATTTCTTAGGAGCAAAGGATAATGCAGAGGAATGTTATTTTCTTCATCATCCTAAAGTTGTCTTTAATGAAGATTGTATTCCCTATGGTGTAGAATTTATGAAAAATGCTGCTTTAAAATTACTATCTTAGAATTCAAGATACCAGTAAAATTAAAATTATGGAAATCCACGCATTACAAACAGGCACTGTTAGAGTCAAGCAATTTCAATTAACAGGTGCAAGCAGCACAATATCAAGATTTTACCAATTACTTTTCACTCAAAAATGGAGTGAATGGATGCCAATTTACAGTTGGTTGATTAAAACAGCGGATGGATTAATATTGGTAGATACAGGCGAAACCGCTAAAATCTATGAAGAGGGGTATCTTCCAAAAGGCGGACTCTATCATAAAGCGGTGCAAACTAGAATAAAAGAGGAAGAAGAAATTCCTAATCAATTGAGGGCTTTGGGATATGAACCCAAAGATATTAAAACCGTCATTTTAACGCATTTGCATGGTGACCATATTGGAGGAATTGGATATTTTCCAAATGCCCAATTTATAGCCCCTAAAATAGAATACGATTTAGCAGTTAGTAAAAAGGGTGAAGGTAGCGGATACTTTTCTAAGAACTGGCCAACTTGGTTTAAGCCCAATTTAATTAGCTATAACGATAAAGCAGAAGGCAATTTTACGCAAAGCCATCACTTTGATGATAAAGGACAAATCACCATTGTTCCAACGCCTGGACATAGCGTAGGACATCAATCTGTTATTGTAAAAACTAGTACTAAAACCTATTTTATCGGAGGCGATTTGACGTATAATTTAGAAACTCTAAAAGCGGAAATACCGAATACCGTTTTAATGAATAAGGAAGCACAAGCATCGGTCAAAAAGGCGAATGAATATGTACAATCAAATGCGTGTATCTATTTATCGTCACATGATTGGAATGTGCCTAAAATATTAAAGTAAAAAATTGTTTCATGGCTTCATGGTTGCTTAAATGACGTAATCAAGTGTAAACCATTTTCAAATAAAATATCAATAATCTTCCTACCATTCCCGAATCCAAGCCAATAAGGCTTTATTGGTTTTAGCAATTTCAGTTTTAAAGTCAGCATCCGTCATCGTTGCATTTCGATTTTCTCGTTTGCTTCTTCGCCAATTCGTTTTTTCTAATCTTATTTCATCTTTTAACTGTTCATCTACTGATTTTTCAAGTAAAACATCAAAAACCTCCCCGATTTCCCCATCCATTATCAACTCTCTCATTTCTTGTTTATCAATAGAGTTACGTGCTGCATTTAACCAATCCCACGCTTCTTCTTCTTTTTGTGGCTTATCACCATGATAATGATGAATGACCTTATTCCCTCCAACATTATCCCCTGAACCACTATGGTTTTGTTTAATTTCCATAATTTCTAAATTTAGATTTTCTACAGTTTTTGCCGTAATTGTATCTGTAATGAGTCGATAAACATTGACTTGCTTAAAACTCACTTGACATTGTACCTCTTGTACGCCTTTATGATAGGCATTTTTTAAAATTTCATATCTAAAATAATATTTCCCTTTCCAATCCGCTTGTTGACAAGTTGAGCAATGACAAGGCATTAATTTATCCACTTTTATCCCTTCATATAAAGAATGCAACTGCTTAAATGCTTCCATTAATATCTCTAAAAAACCACGACAATCTTTTCCGTTTACCCGAAGCCGTATTTCTTGTTGCGCATATAAACTGACGACCTCCGCTTGTGTCTCCCCTTTTTGAAAAATCACCCCATTTTTCCAAGCGGTTTTTAAATCTTTGACATAATGATGTAAGCGTACAATTAAACGACTTAATAACCCTTTAGGCATAAAACGATATTGATACCGTAATATCAAATTATCAGTTTCATTCCAAGTATAATCTGGCTGAGATTCCGCAAATAATTGTGGAGCAAGATAAGTGTCTTTTGTGCCTTCTAATTTATAGCATAATTCAAACTTTTGCATGAGCGCAAGTAGTTCTCCATGCATATTCTGATACTTTTCTTTACAGTCGGCATCGCCCCAAATTACTTTTAAATCTTGCCGTTTAAATCGACCAAAGGCTTTTTTTACGCGCTCACTATCTAATACTCTATAGACCGCATCGGTTGCCCATTCATTATGTAAAATGACCGTTTTACGCAATAAATCATCGTCTTGAAAGTGTAGAAACACCCCCAAATCATGTAAATACTGACTTAAAAATAAGGCACGGTTATCTTCTGTTATCTGATAAATAGCACATACGATAAAATATTCTTCTAAACTAATATAAAACTTTCCTTTAGATTCTAGAACTTCTAATTCTCTACGAATCTTAGCCCATTGTGTAGGTAACTTTTGACCAACATGCGGTAAATTTTGTATATAAAACTCTAAAGCATTTTGAGTTATTTTTAGATTTCGATTGGTTAATAAATTAGTAGGATAAACGCCCTTAACCGTTGAAAACTTGGATTGAATGGCTTTTAAATCAATATTTTTGCTTCTATCGGCTTTTTCATTTTGTACAATAATAACAGGGCTACCACCTCCAAATAGTTCTACAATTTCTAACCAATAATTAAAAGCGGCCGTTTGTAGGTTTTTATCATCTTTTCGAGTATCATCTACCAATACATAAAGGGAGCGTTTGGTTAAAAAGAACTGATGCGTTGCATGATAAATTTCTTGCCCGCCAAAATCCCAAATATTAATTCGAAAAGGCTTTTGTTGTTGGGTATTAAACGTATAAGACTGAATATCAATACCTTTTGTCGTTTCTTCTTCTTGTGGTAAATTGGCTTTAGAATTCATCAGTCTTCTAGCTAAGGAAGTTTTACCGACACCACCTTCTCCTATAATTAACATCTTAGCTTCATAAAGCTCGGTTTCCCCTTGAGCATCTAAGGCTTCAAAATACTCAATTATCGCTTGATTTCCTTTTTTGACAATCTCTAAAGGTGGAGATTCTATTGGGTTGTTATATAAGAACTGTGAAAAAGAAGCGTTACAAAAACAGGCAATAGAAGCGTGACATTTTT
>CAYLSF010000768.1:0-4204 GCA_964385675.1 uncultured Saprospiraceae bacterium | reverse complement strand
TATTCATTTACACTTCACCCTATTACACCGCTCGGTCACGTTATAATGTTCTTCCATGAACATAAACAATATGATCTAGCGTGTTACAGGATAACTCTCACATTCATATATAATGAACTCAAAGATAGAACTTGGATTGTAATATACGTAATATATTTAATCAAATTGAAAAAGATGAAGATTATAACCTTCCTCAAATCTACAGTCAGCTTTTTACCATAGATGAGAATATCGCCTATATGCATCTACCTAGGATGATACATACTGAAGAAGCACCTAAAATGCAAGACGCTTTCCATGCATTTATGCGACAAAATGATGTAGAAAATACACAAGCATTGATTATTGATGTCAGAAGTAATTCGGGTGGTGGACGAGATTTGATTATGGCACTCGCTCAATATATCATTCATCCGGACTCTATTCATATTGTCAATGTCGTACAACAAAGAGGTGAAATACCATTAAACGATGATTGGAAACGACAACTTCATAATCGATACTTATTTGCATTTGATGAATTAGATGTAACAGAGCAAAAGGCTGTCAATCAATTTCACAAGTCTTTCCAGCCTATGTATCAATTAGATAGTACCAAATACAGCGAATTTTATTATTGCATTTTTAATGGTCAAAAAAATACAAACAAAAAACATTACTATAATAAGCCTGTCTATATACTCGCGAATGAAAGAAGTTTCAGTGCAGCGTCTGTTTTAGTAGCGGTTTTCAAAGGGTTACACAATGTAACTGTAGTAGGCATTACAACAGATGGTTCGAGTGGTAATAGTGAAGGTTTTAGACTGCCAAAATCGAATTTAAAAGTGAAGTTAAGCACAATGGTATCATTTCAAAAAGATGGAAAAACCTTAGATGGATATGGAACTGCACCCGATATAAAAATAGAAAGAGATATAGAGCAGATATTCTGGAAAAAGGATACGCAACTTGAAAAACTAAAAGCAATCATAAAAGCGAATAGCAAATAAGTGTTTGGTTTTCATCACTTAGACAATTTTGAATGATTTGAAAATCAACAAAATTTGAACCTGGACTTATTAAATAAATAACCAAACTTGATAGCAACAGATCCGCTAACAAAAGTAATATTTTTGAAAATTCTACAAAATAAAGAGTAGAATGGACTTATTTTTCAAAAAGTAGTGCTATCATTAGCGATGAATAATTACCTTTTGAAGGATAAAATAAAAATATGTATACACCAAACTACTATCCGCCCAAAGAGGAAAAATTTAATATCATTTCTCATGCTATTGGTTTTCTTTTAAGTATCGTTGGTTTGATACTTTTGATTACTAAGGCGAATGAATTCGGAGAGTTCAAACACGCTTTGAGTTTTACGATCTACGGCATCAGTATGGCGATTTTATATGCCGCTTCTACACTTTTTCATAGTGCAACAAAATTGAAGTATAGACGCAGATTGAATATTTTTGATCATGCTGCGATTTATATATTTATTGCAGGTACTTATACACCTTTTACACTGGTCACGCTTTCAGACAGTGTTGGATTTGCACTTTTCATTGTGATTTGGAGTATTGCACTGCTAGGTGTGATTTTCAAACTATTCTTTATTGGAAGATTCAAGATACTTTCAACAATCGCTTATGTGTTGATGGGATGGATTGTGGTTTTTGCCATAAAACCATTGATTGAAAGTTTACCATCAAAAGGTTTGCTTTGGTTACTGCTTGGAGGGATTGCTTATACCATTGGTGCTATCTTTTATAGTTTGGACAAGTATGTGAAATTCAATCATGGTATTTTTCATTTGTTTGTATTAGCTGGAAGCTTTTGTCATTTTTGGTCAATTTATTTTTATGTATTGATAATCTAATAGATTTAATTAAATTGCGGTCTTTCTGAAAATGGTTGGCTTTGGTAGTTTGTGTTTTTTTACAATTAGGCGAAGAAGAGAAAATATTGTTCTCACAATTTGATAATAAATATCAATTTATCCGTTTGGATTTTTATTGTACTACACAGATTGTCAAAGAACTTTTCTAAGTTTTCTCGTAAATTTGAAGTAACTTTTTTTTCATAGGCTTAGCTTATTTTTGATTTGTTGTTACTTCAAAACTAAGCTTATTTTTTATTTCTCATTATTTGTCGGTTCGAGAGATCGGCAATCCTAATCTAAAAGCAGAGTATTCTCAAAATGCTGCTTTAATCACCAATTATCAGAAAAATATTGGAAGTCACTATTTCAACCTCTCTAGTAAGCTATTTTATAATAAAATTCGAAATAGAATTGTCATAGCAGAATTTGAGTCATTTAAATTCAATTACCAAAACCTAGATCAATTTGAAACACATGGATTAAATCTACAACTCAATTATGAATGGAACGATTTAAATATTAAATCGGGTTATGGTTTCACTCGCCTTTACAATGCTTGGGTCGAAGATTACAATGAGGCAGCCCGTTTTACTAATCTTCCAGAATGGCAAAATGAGTTAAATTATCTTATTCCATTTGTTAAAACCAACTTAACTGTAACTCATCGTTTTATTGGTCGCCAAATTCGCTTTTATGAAGATGATACGGGTAAACTACAAGAAGGCTTTATTGGTGATTATCACTTAATGAATGCTACTTTAAGTACCTAAGCAAAAGTTTTCAAGTATCTTAACTTGTCATTTTTTCATGATGCTTCACCAAAAAAATCTTTGATAACCCGCTATCAGGCACTTTTTTTGTCTCGCTTAATAAAAAAATTACTGCGTTAATTTTACCAGCTTAATTCTGCTTAGGTACTTAAGTCGTTCTTTTTGGAAAAAAACGCATCTTTCTAGCGATTGGATCAAAAAATTTATTGGATACACAGACTGTACCTCTAGTTAGTGGTGGTAGCGGTGTCGCACATAGTAGTGTAGGAAACAGTCAACTACTCAATTGGGGCAGGACGTATTTTGTAAGATTAAATTTGGAACTTTGGGTGAAATGATTTTTTTAAGTTGAGTCGAAAGTTTTACTTTTAAAATTTCATACATTGTGAAGTAACTTTCACTTCAACTACAACCAAATGTTTACAACTTTAATAACTACCTCCCAATTGCACCAACAGCTTAATAGTAAGAATTGGGTGATTATTGATTGTCGATTCTCGTTGGCAGATACGGAAAGCGGTAGTCGAGATTATCTCAAAGCACATATTCCTAACGCACATTATCTACATTTAGATCGCGATCTTTCTGGAAAGATTATTAAAGAGCAAACAGGAAGGCATCCTTTACCTACGGTCTCAGATTTTGTAACAACCATTGAGTCTATTGGTATAAAAAACGATACACAAATCGTAGTCTACGACCAAGGACATGGTGGTATCGCAGCACGTCTTTGGTGGATGATGAACTGGCTAGGACATGAAAATGTAGCAGTATTAGACGGCGGTTGGGTGAAATGGCAACAAGAAAACTTACCAACAGATCATACTATTCCTATCGCAAATACGAGTAATTTTATTCCAAATGAAAATCATAGTTTAATCGCTACAGTGGAAAATAATGCTTTACACAGTGATTTCAGTGAGTTGGCATTGATTGTAGACGCTCGTACTGCACCTCGCTATCAAGGCATTAACGAACCTATTGACCCTATTGCTGGTCATATTCCCAATGCCATTAATGCACCTTTTTTAGAGAATCTCCGAAATGGACAGTTTCTTCCCATTAAGGAATTACAAGCACGTTTTGAAAAAATATTAAATGCTACAAAGGTAGAAAATACCGTGTTCTATTGTGGTTCGGGTGTAACTGCTTGTCATAATATTTTAGCTTTGAGACATATAGGATTAGGTATGGCAAAATTGTATCCTGGCTCATGGAGTCACTGGATTACAGATTCTAATCGATCAATAATGGTAGAAAATCGCTAGTGCTAAGTCAAATTAAAATGGACGACTGCTTTTGGAAAAATTTAAACTTATACTTCGTTGAAGGTTATTGCCCGTAGCTACGGCTACGACCAATAACCTTCGCCTCGTCTAAATTCAAATTTTCCTCAAAATCAACTTGTCATTTCAACATTGACTTAGCACTAGTAGTAATTTTAATAATAATGTAATAATTAAAAGGCTGGAATAGTAAAATACTATATCAACGGAAGTCTTATAAATTTGGTGAGGTTTTTAGTTTTACAAATTGTTAAATATTATTTAAAAGGATACGAACATTAGAT
>CAYLSF010000767.1:0-4209 GCA_964385675.1 uncultured Saprospiraceae bacterium | reverse complement strand
AAAGTTCTTAGCTGCTCTTAGCATACCTTTAACTGCTGTTGCTTGTGTACTATCTTTACAGTAAAACACAGAGCCTCTTGCTAATAAAGTCTTTTTCTCACTTCGCTGAAGTCTCGTTTTATCCCCTCTCTTTTTCGGCATATTGTAATAGTGTTTGGTATGTTGTACACTTGTTTCTATATTCCGAAAATCAATGGTTTCGGTAGCAGCGAAAGTACAGTCTTCATATATGGCAGGCGGAGCATAAGCATCAGAGAGAAGTACAATTTTGATAAATTCGTCATTCTCAAATTTACCATCAAAACTATTTTCTATTAGCTTTTCTTGTGCCTTGACGGTCATTTTAAACATAGAACGTTCACCTCCAAGATGTACTAGAGCGTCTTCAAAAGTGACGGTTTGATTTTCTAAAACTGTATTTTTTAGTTTTACATAAAATCCAAATTGATACGTTTTAGGCTTAGTAAATTGATAGGAGGTCTTTTTATAAAAAGCACGCTCGTCATCAGGCTTACTGGTATCTTTTGTAATTCCAACTTGGTCGTAAGATTTAAAAATAGAATGGTTATCTACTTTTTTTCCTCCTTTCACTAAACCATGAAACATCCCTTCTTTAGCGTTATAATTGCCTAAAACGTAAGCCGTTTTTGACTTTCGCAAATTAGAAGTTCCATTATCTAGTGCTTTTAGTGCCATTTCTTGCGTAAATGGTCCTGTAGCAAGCGGAACGCCTTCTTCATA
Organism: uncultured Saprospiraceae bacterium; assembly: GCA_964385675.1. GTDB lineage: Bacteria > Bacteroidota > Bacteroidia > Chitinophagales > Saprospiraceae > CAYLSF01. The sequence goes on along the minus strand of CAYLSF010000767.1, from coordinate 3,468 downwards.
TACCATGATAGGAGTAATACATTCTATTGCTCCAAAATCTTGTAAGGGATGATCTGCTTTAAAACTAGTTTCTCCAATATAGTCTTTAGCAACGGTTGTGATGGTATTATTGACGATTAGTCCATTTTGTTTAAGCAATTGATACCGCATCATTCCTAATATAGATGTCTGTTGTGGATAAGTTCGAGAACGAACTAGATAATTTGACTCAGCTCCAAAACCAAAACTTCCTTCTCCACTAAAGAAAAATGGTTTAACAGGACGGAGTGTTACAAAATAAGTGGTTGTATTACTCATTGTCTTTGCGTTTTAGAAAGTTAATGGTTCTTAGTATAGAATAGACGGTTTGAAGTGCAGTGCCCTCTTCACTTAAGTCAGCAGGGCTACCAAACTCTTGGTAAGATTCTACTATAAGTTGGACTACTTTCTGTAGAAAGTCATCTACTTCTTTATGGATATCTTCATCAAAGCTATTTTCTATCAGGTTGCGAACTTTACGCTCATCTGTCCCAATCATGTTGAGTACCTTTCTATTACGCCCTAAAGCATAAATCATAGAGTTAATCGTGCTTTTTTCGCCACCTATTTCTGCTAACAGTGTTCTAAATAACTCAAAAAGTGGTTTTTGTAATCCAAAAACATGTTTGAAGGATTGTCCGCTATGTTTAAGAACTTTAACTGCTATTGCATTTTTAGTAGCATGATTTTCATCAGGATATTTTTTAGCATCCATTAACAATCCATAAGAAGCCTCAACAGCTTCATTCATTGGATACTTATAGTAGGAAATGGAAACACCAAAAGATAAAGTCGGTTTCCTTTCTACATCCTTAGATAATTCAGTGAATTTTTGAGTAAAGTTCTTATCTAATTTTTCTAAAAGGTGAAATAGGGTATTGCCTTTATGACCTGCTGTTACTTCTACTTCATTACAAAGTATAGGAGCAAAAAATAATAAGTCATCCCCTCCTGCATACACAGGTAATCCACCATAATCCTGAATCATTTTAACCGATTCATAAGCAAAGTCGAATAGCTCTTTTGAAAAGGCTTGAATTTTAGCGGAGTCACTTCCTAACTTTTCAATGGTTTTACCAATAGAATCTCCATCTGCATGAACAATTGCTACATATTTGTGATAAGTCTTAAATTTATCCGTTCCTTTTAGCGTTTCCTTCAATCCTTTTACAAAAGTATCTTCTATAACCGATCCTTCGTCTTTCTGAAGCATGTCATAAAATTGAACATCAAGTTTCCTTAAAGAACGAGTTGTGATTTCTTCAATGGAGGATATTTTGGGCGGTTTACAGTTAAATATTTTCCGAAGGGTACTTCGTTTAAATTTAATCTTTTCAAAAAAGGCTCCTAAAACATCTAAATTATCTGGATTCTCAGGTATATAGGTTTCTTGTAATTCTGCACTATCTAGATAAGGACTGATTTTCAGTATAGGATTATTTTCAACAGGCATTTCAACTGCATATACCTTAAAGTAACTATTGATAAATAGGTTGATTCGTGCCTGCTCAATTTTAATATGATTACCTAACTCCTTTGCAAAATTCAGCTTTACACATTTTATAATACTATCTATCCTACCTAACTGTCCTTCATTTACTTGAACAATCAACCTATCAGGAATCAAACCCGCTTCTACAGCCTGCATTTTGTTTTCATCTACATACGGTATCAAAGGTTTTAAACCTTGTTTTTCCAATTCTTGTATTATCGAATGCATAAGATACGAAAATAGATAACTAGCCGCCCAGAGTTCTCTTGTCGCTCTCGCTTTAATGATGGTTTTGTAAATCGGCCCTATGGTTATTCCGATATATCTAGTATTTTCTTTACTACTCGACGTCATATCCTAAGTTTTTTCTAATGGCGTAAAAAATATCTTCAATAATGTAGAATTCATCCGTATCTTGATATTCCTCCTCTACATGTTCATATAAATCAAGATTTTTAGGATTGAATATGTATTCAAAAAAGTCATCAAAAGAAAACTGATTTGGAAAAGAAAGCCGCATACTTCTACGAGCAGCCCTACTGTTAATCTTAAATTCTTCTCCTAATACTTCATTCAATACTTCTTGATTCCAATCAAAATACACATGAAAAACATTACGGCTAATCCGAATAGGTTTGAAGGTAATTGGGGATTTCATCCTCGCATATTTGGGTTGTCCTTTATCCTTCTTTACAGATTCTTTGGAGATACTATCTCGATAGGACATCCATTGTTGATCCGTAGAAAGTCCAAATAAATCTCTTAAGAGAAAGGCTTTTCTACTACTATATTGAACAGGACCTTTTGGGTCTCTATGGTCTCTTTTTTGTCGTTGATAATCTCTATCCCCTCTATAAAAATTCTCTTTGATACTTTTCTTATCCCATTGTGCATTGAGTCTATCTTTACCATATAAAAACATCAAAGACTTAAAATAAAACGTTGTCCTTCTTCCTCTTTTAGCATTGATGCCACTTCTTAATGCTTTATAAAAATATTCAATGGTTTCAAATAGATAATAATAGCGTTTGAACTCCTGTTCGTGTTCTCTAACGTTATTATTATCTTCGATTAAACTTTCTAAATTCAAGTCAAACCAATATTTAGTTTGAATTGGTTTTTCATCAGCTATATAAAACGAACCAAATCCCTTACTTTGCCTTGTGCCAAAATTCGTTTGCATTAAGAAGGCGCTAAAATTTTCCTCTATTGCTTTAGTGATTTGAGTATGAAAAGAAAAGAAATGAACTTCAACTTCCTCACAAATCGTGAATTTTTTTATATCCATTTCATCTGAGCCATCTTCCATCATATTTCCAAAAAACATTGGAAATTGATTGACCTTAGGGATGCGTTTTCCATTATTAAATCGAACAGCTTGCCCTCGCTTTTCTTTATATTGAATTTTACCATTTCGCTTTTTGGGCTCTTCCATTGCCACTACGCTATTTATTACATCCTCATCATAGTAAATAGGGTTTTTAATATTGACTTTGTAGTCCAATGCTTTTTTGTCTCCCTTACCGATTAGCAAGGGTTTAATATCTATATGATTGGACTCAAAAAGCCGAATCAAAAACCTATCTAATTTAGGTTTGAGTTCTGTCGCTCTAAGTGTAGCATCCTCCTGAAAATGCTGAAAATGTATCAGCGGTGTATGCTGCTTGAGCGTAAAAGAACATTTAAATTTACTATTCATATGGTATTTAATTTTATAGTATGAAAGTATAGGGTTTAAGGCATAGGCGATCATACTGTGATCGTCTATCACTTATACACTATACCTATTGTTTATCCTAGTGAATCTAGTGGACACTATAGGCAATATATTATAGGTGTAGAAAAAACCACTTAACTGGATTTCACTACATATCCTATAATACCCGCAATGTTTATCTTTTTTGCTCTCTTAAATTGAATGCTTCTAGGAAGCTGTAATCTGTTGTGCTTTAACCTTG
>CAYLSF010000766.1:0-4213 GCA_964385675.1 uncultured Saprospiraceae bacterium | reverse complement strand
ATTATGCACAACAATTAAAATTTTAAAATGATGAAAAAACCTAATATACTACTACTTATTTTTATGATGTCTTGTATCTATATGCAAGCTCAATGGAATACTTTACAAACTGCAACTACAACGAATAAACAGTTGGAAGGTGTAAGGTTTACAGATGCGAACACAGGTTGGGCAGCTGGTCAAGATGGTACAATTATTAAAACAACAGATGGCGGCACATCTTGGGCAACGCAAATCTCTGGAACAACCGAGGCTTTATATGATTTATCGTTCATAGATGCCAATACAGGTTGGATAACTGGAAGTACTGGAACAATTTTAAAAACGACTAATGGTGGAACAACTTGGAACAGTCAAACTTCTGGTACAACTGAATATCTTTATAGTGTAGCGTTTATAGATGTCAATACTGGTTGGGCAGTTGGAAATGCTGGAACGATATTAAAAACAACAGATGGCGGAACAACTTGGAATAGCCAAACTTCTGGTACAACTGAAGTACTTCGTAAAGTCACCTTTTTAGATGCGAATACAGGTTGGGCAGTTGGTGACAATAGTACAATATTAAAGACAACAGATGGTGGAACAACTTGGATGGCTCAAACTTCTGGAATAAGCCAACAATTTAATGGTGTTTTCTTTTTAGATGCGAATACAGGTTGGGTTGTAGGAAATAGTGGAACGGTTATAAAAACAACTGATGGCGGTGCTAATTGGACAACTCAAACGACTTCAATATCCAATACTTTAAGCGAAATCTTTTTTATTGATGCGAATAATGGCTGGACGATTAGTGCTGTTGGAGCGATTTTGCATACCACAAATGGCGGCACAACTTGGAATAGCCAAACTTCTGGAACACCTAATACGCTTTACAGTCTTAGTTTTACAGATGCGAATACGGGTTTCATAGTAGGAAATAGCGGTACAATTTTAAAAACAACCAATGCTGGTATAAATTGGGAAATTTTAAACAATACAAGTACCTTATTGGGCATTTCGTTTATAAATGCGAATACTGCTTGGGTAGCTGGTAATAATGGAACGATTCTTAAAACCACAGATGGCGGTGCTAACTGGACATACCTTAATTCTGGATATAATAACCAACTATCAGATGTAACTTTTATAGATGCGAACACCGGTTGGGCAGCAGGTCATCAAGGTACGATATTAAAAACGACTGATTGCGGAACAACATGGACAAATCAATCAACAAGTGCTTTCTTTTGGTTCACAAGTGTTGATTTTGCAGATGCTAATGTTGGTTGTGCCGTTGGAGCATTTGGAGATTTTGTTGTAACAAATAACGGTGGAACGACTTGGACTAAACTAAATTTGGGATTTACAGCTTGGAGTGATGTTACTTTTGTGGATGCGAATATTGCTTGGGCAGTTGGACAAAGTGGTTCTATTCTTAAAACAACGGATGGCGGTGCAAATTGGACAAATCAAACCTCTGGGACAACTAATGGACTTTTTGGGGTAACTTTTATAGATGCGAATACAGGTTGGGCAGCTGGTCAAAATGGAACAATTCTAAAGACAACTGATGGTGGTGCAAATTGGGCAACGCTTAACTCTGGTGTTACCACCTTTTTAACGGATATATTCTTTGTGGATGCCAATACTGGTTGGGTAGTAGGTGACAATGGAACAATCCTAAAAACGACGGATGGCGGCACAAATTGGAGTGCAGAAACTTCTGGAATATCTAGCAATATTCAGCGAGTAGCATTTACTGATGCGAATACAGGTTGGGCGGTTGGTGATAATTTTACGATTTTGAAACATGCTACCGTTTTACCTGTCGAGTTAACGTATTTCAAAGGTCAAGCTACCGAAAGTGGAAATGTGTTGCAATGGCAAACGGCTTCGGAAGACAATAATTATGGTTTTGAAATCGAAAGTAGTGCGGATGGCGAAAATTGGGGAAATATTGGTTTCGTACAGGGTAAGGGAACAACATTAAATATATCAAATTACGAATTTATAGATCGTAGAGACGTTTTAGTAAAAAGGCTCTACTACCGATTAAAACAAATAGATTTTGATGGCAATTTTGAATATAGTAAAATTGTGAATATTGAATATCAACTGCCGAATATTGAATATCGAATTTTTCCGAATCCAACTGCTGATATTATAAATATAGCCTATCCTCAACTTGATTGGGAAACGCAAGAACCAAATTTTATTCAAATTTTCAATACAAATGGTCAAGTCGTTTTAGAAAAACCGCTTTCAGAAAGCAAACAATTGGATATTTCTCACTTAGACAATGGTTTCTATGTTATCAAGATTGGAAAACAAACGCAGAAAATATTGATACAACATTAGATTTTTAACAAGAAAACTTCAAATTAAGTGATACCAACGCCTGATTAAACAGATTTTGTCCATTCTGGTAAGACATTGTCCATTTTGGTAATTGAGTTTAGCTCAACTTTGTAGTGTTATCTAAAAAGAAAAAAGCTCCCCTTCTCTTGTCCGTAATTCCTCGGACATAATTGCTGGAGGGGGCTAATTTTAAAATTATACGCTTCAAACAATCAAAAAAGTTAAAATTATGGATTTAAAAGTAATAGGAACAGGACTTGGTAGAACGGGGACAATGACCCTAAAAAAATCTTTAGAACAGATCGGTATCGGCAAATGCTTTCACATGGTAGAGTTACTGGACAAGCCCAAACGATTAAAGGTAATCAAAGATGCCTATTATGGTAAAAATCCTGATTGGAAAGAATTGTTTGAAGGTTACGAAGCGACGGTAGATTATCCGACTTGCTTATTTTATAAAGAATTACTCAAAGACAATCCTGATGCTAAAGTTATTCATACGACAAGAGATTTTGATAGTTGGTATAGCAGTGTCAAGGAAACGATTTATCGAGGCAAACCCAAAAACTTAAGCGATGGCTTACGCCTAATGAAAAATATGCTTACTTCGAGTGATTTTAGAAAAGTTGCCCCTGTTTTTATGTTTAATGATAAATTGATTTGGAGTGGACAATTTGAAGGAAAATTTGAAGATAAAGAATTTGTAAGAAGCAAATTTATGGAACATGAAGCAGAAGTGAAGAGAACCGTCAAACCCGAAAATCTACTGATTTATAATTTTAAAGAAGGCTGGAAACCTTTGTGTAATTTTTTGGGTAAACCTATTCCCAATGTGCCTTTCCCTCATACGCACCAACGCAAAAGTTTCAACAAGAAAATGGATAAACTGCTTATTGATGGTAAAATGGAATTAATATAACGATTCGTTGCTATGTTTTGGCATTATCAAAATTGGAAACCAAACACAGAAAAGATTGATACAGCATTAGATTGTTAAAGAAAAACTTGAAATCAAGTGATACCAACGCTTTACTAAACGGATTTTGTCCAAAATGGTAATACGTTGTCCATTTTGATAATTTGATTTCTCACAATTTTGTCGTGTCATCTAATGAAAAAAATTACAAGTTATTAAAGAGGCAGATACTGCCCTTCCTTTGCATTTTAGATGACAATTGGTTGGGCAGTTATTTTATTTAAAAAGAATAGGATTATGAAAAATAATATTAAATACTTCCTTACGATTATGCTTATTATTTGCACAATATGCAGCAATGTATATGGACAGGTCGGAATTAATAATAATAACTCAAATCCTGATAATTCAGCAATGTTAGATGTTGTCAGTACGGATAAAGGTGTGTTAATACCAAGAATGACAACGGCACAACGAGATTTAATTAATTCGCCTGCAACGGGATTATTAATTTATAATACAACCACCAATAGTTTCAATTTCTACAACGGAGTAATGTGGACAGATTTATCTTCTGGTACAAATAATGAAATTGCAGATGCTGATAATGATACCAAAATCACAGTTGAAAAAACGACTGATGAAGATAGTATTCGCTTTGACATTCTGGGAAGTGAACGATTAATTATTCGACAGAATAATAGTGGAATGACCTTGCTAAGTTTACCAAATAGTAATCGAAATACTTTTATAGGAGAAGATGCTGGTGTGAATACCTATTTATCCAATAATACTTTTGTGGGCTATCATGCAGGTAAAAACACTTCTAATGGTGCGTTGAATACTTTTGTTGGTGCTTCAAGTGGTGCATCTAATCTTTCTGGTTCTTTTAATCTTTTTGTGGGAAGTGAAGCAGGACATTCAAATACTTATGGTGATGCCAACATATTTATAGGT
>CAYLSF010000765.1:0-4214 GCA_964385675.1 uncultured Saprospiraceae bacterium | reverse complement strand
CAATATCAATAGCAGAGTTTCCTAAGAAAATACCAGTCAAACCACCAGAGATAAATAAAGATACAAAACCGATACTAAATAAAGATGGCGTTGTAAATCGAATATTACCACCATACAGCGTTGCGATCCAGTTGAACACCTTAACCGCCGATGGTACTGCAATAATTAAAGTAAAGATTACGAAGAAGTTAGCGATGAATGGATTTACACCAGACATAAACATGTGGTGTGCCCAAACGATAAATGATAAAATACCAATTGCTAATATAGAGAAGACCATTGCCTTATATCCAAAGATTGGTTTACGAGCATGTACTGACAGTACCTCAGAAACCATCCCCATGGCAGGTAGGATAATAATATATACTTCAGGGTAACCTAAGAACCAGAATAAATGCTGATACAGAATTGGACTACCACCAGCGTACTCTAATGCCTCACCACCAATAAATATCTCACTCAGGAAGAAACTTGTTCCTAAACTTCTATCGAACGTTAGTAATAATAATGCAGATACTAATACAGGGAAAGATAAAAGCCCCAAGATAGCAGTAACGAAGAATGCCCAAATTGTTAAAGGCAAACGCCACATACTCATTCCTCTAGTACGCATATTAATAACTGTCGTAATGTAATTGATTCCTCCCAATAGTACAGATACAACAAAGAATACCAAACTCACAATCCAGAGCGTCATACCAGCCGCTGAACCTGAAGATGCCTGAGGTAAGGCACTTAGTGGAGGATAGGCTGTCCATCCACCAGAGAATGGTCCTGTACTTAAGAATAAAGAAGAGAACATGATTGCTCCTGATAAAAAGAAGAACCAGTAAGACAACATATTCAATAATGGAGAAGCCATGTCTCTAGCCCCTACCTGAAGCGGAATTAACAGATTACTGAAGGTACCACTCAACCCTGCTGTCAATACAAAGAATACTAATATAGTACCGTGCATTGTTACCAATGCGTAGTAAAATTGCGGATCTAATGTACCAATCCCTTCTTGATCAACCACAATCCATTGTCCTAAAATTGGTTTTAACCAAGCTAAACTTTCCTCTGGATATCCCAATTGTAAACGGAAAACCAAAGACATCAACGCACCAATAACCGCCCAAAACATCCCTGTAATCAAGAATTGTTTCGCAATCATTTTATGATCTTGACTAAAGATATAATGCGTTATAAAATTCGACTGATACTTATCCCCGTGATGATCATCGTGATGATCGTCATGTCCGTGGTCATGAGCATGATCGTGACCGTGAACATCTACCTCAATGTGCGTAGGATCTACGTGAGCCATGTCTCTTTATCTTTTTATAAATTAATTTGTTGTTGGAATATACCAACTGTTTATATTTATGTTCTAAACGTTATCTTAACTAAATGCTCTTGTATTAATCTGTCTCAGCAGTTTCAGCAGTCTCTTCAGTAGCTTCCTCCGCATTTTCTGTTACTTCTGCTTCCTCTTTAGCCTTCTCTGCCTCCATCTTCTTTAAATTCTCTTCTTTGAAAGGATCTGCATCTGTTCCCATTACTGAAGTAGGATAATAAGATTTTTGATCAGCTAACCAACTCTTATATTCTGGCTCTTCAACAATTCTCAACAAACGCTTCATACTAAAGTGTCCTTTACCACACAACTCAGCACAAGCTAACTCATATTCAAAGCTTTTCCATCTTGGTAATGATTCTGGATCATCCTTATCAACAGGTCTGTGCCATTCAGGATACATTGGATTTCCTTCATCATCCAATTTACCTAATCTCGCTTTATACTCCTCTGTAGTTGTATTTGGAGTAAAGACGAAATACGTTGGTAAACCAGGAACAGCATCCATTTTTACACGGAAATGTGGTAAGTAGAAATTATGTAATACATCCTTCGCAATAATCCGTACTCTTACCTTTTTGTCTTTTGGTAAGTAAAAATGCTCACCAACAGAAGATGAAATAATATCATCATGCGTTTTTTCATCCGTCCAATCTAATCCTAGGTCATTTGTACCAGGCTCAATCAATTGGTAATTTCTTGTACCCAATAAACCATCAGGTCCAGGATAGCGAATAATCCAGCCAAACTGTTGTGCTGTAGCTTCTATTTCGATATACTCTTCATCTTCGGAAACATCAGCCATAACCTCATTCCAAGTATCTAAACCATTTACCACTAAGAAAGTCATTACAACAGCTGGAATTGCTGTCCAAACTACTTCCAGTGTATTATTATGTGGCATGAATAAAGCCTTTCTCCCCTTGACCTCTTTGAATTTGTACGCATACCAAAACAATAGGATATGTGTTACAACGAATACAATACCTGTAAAGAATAAAGTAATATTAAAGGTACTATCTAGGGAAGAACCATGAACTGATGCTGAAATATTAGGACCATATCCTAACATTTCATTCATGTAATACACAGATGAGAAAATTACACCTGATAAAAACAACACTAGAAAGACTAACATCATAGCAGCATTAAAATTGTTGCTATCTTTCAAAGCCTCTTCTTCGCCTCGTATTTCAGCTGCTAACTCAGTTAATTTACCGATTTGCACTGCAATTACAGCAATCAGAATAAGTGTTAATATGATAATAAAAGCCGTCATTATTGTGAAATTATGTTGTTATCTTTTTATTGACCCCTACAAATTTACATTCTATAAATAGGTAATTTCAAGTTTAAGTTCGAGCATCTAATTTATTTAGATTCCATCCAAATAAGTAGATTAAAATCCTTGAACCCCATAGTGATGTGCCTTACTTTCTTCGAAGTATGGATCTCCTTTAGGTATTGTACTTGTCTTAGATAATGAATTAAAGAAAAAGTATAAGAACAATCCTAAAAATCCTAAGAACATACCAATATCGGTAAAACTTGGAAAATGAACACCTAAAATAAAACTACTCTCATGTCCGTGATCGTCATGCCCTTCATGTCCAGCGTGAGCTGCAGCATCATGATCATCATGATGTTCTGCGTCGTGTTCATGATCATGCTCATCATCAGAAGTAAATACAGCTTTTGGCTCTGCATCTTCTAATTTTAAAACATCGCTATGTCCCTCTTCGTGAGCATCTCCATGTTCTCCATGCTGTGCATGTTGTAACTCTGCCCAAGGTCCTGGTTTAACCATTAAGAATGTATCAATCCAGTGACCGAAAACTAATAACCCAGCTACGAAAGCCATGATACCAAATTTACGCTTAGTACCATTTTGAATTAAAATGAAGAATGGAATAACGAAATTTATAACTAAATTCCCGTAGAATAATACAGGATATTCATTAATTCTTGTATCAAAGTAAATTGTTTCCTCCCCTACGTTTGCATACCAAATCAACATGAACTGAGAAAACCATAAGTACGTCCAGAAAATACTGAAACCAAATAAGAACTTCCCTAAATCTTGGAAATGTGATTCATTCACTAATTGGAAATATCCCTTTCCTTTCAAATAGATCAATAAGATAATAGTCATTGCAATGAAGGTAACTAACCATGTAGCACCATTGTACCAAGCAAATAATGTACTATACCAGTGTGGATCTAAAGACATAATCCAATATAAAACTACTGCAAAACTTGTGAAACCACCTACAGGTAAGAATGCTGCTGTCCACCACTTGTATTTTGTGTAATTATCATTTGTCTCATATCCTTCTTCATCCTTAGCAATGGAATATTTTCTAATTTGAAAAGCAAATAAAATCCAAACCCCTACAATAGCAACAGTCGCTACAGAAAACCAGAACTTATTTAATAAGCCAGATTTCCCTGCGATAATCGCGTCATAATGAGCGTCATTAGGATCTGTAATGCCATGTGCTGCCCAGTGATATAGATGATGCCAATCAAACAATAATCCTAACACTAAAATAACTAATAAACCTAAACCAAGAGGTAGGAAAGAAAACATAGCTTCCCAAACTCTTTTTAATACAACATGCCATCCTGCATAGCCACTAGCATGTGTACTGTAAAACAATAATGCTCAGAATTATACACCTGTCAAGAATACAGTGTTCTGCAAAAAGTTCGTCCAGAAGGTGAATTGATGCGTTCCATCACCCCAACTTGAAAGAATAGCCCAAACAGATGCTAAGACCCCAACAGCTATTAAGCCGAGTGCAAACCGTTTTTCTTTTCCTGAAAAGGTATATTGATCCATTTTATATGTATTGAATAATTTATTACTATTTTG
>CAYLSF010000764.1:0-4221 GCA_964385675.1 uncultured Saprospiraceae bacterium | reverse complement strand
TTCTTTTTTATTTATCCACACTTTTTTGAATAAAAATTTTCCGTACTATTGATTACAGTTGATCATCTGATTAAAAGAAATAATAAGGGAAAAGTAGTTGAAAAAGGGCCACTGTTTAAAATTAAGCCCAAAGGCATTGCATTATTATTTCCCCATAGTCAGCAGTATGATTTATTGGGTTAGGTAATTTACACTTCTTTTTAATTAAATACTGAAATATTTAAAAAGCATTTTCAAGAGCGTTTATTTACTAGATTGGTTCGGCGAGTTTCTAAAAATTATACAGAATCTGACAAAGGATATATCGTAGGATATAATGAGCAGTTTGTAGTTTTTCAAGAGGTTTATGATTTTAAGTTTGGAGGTTTTTTGATTTTTCCGATTGCTCAAATTGAAGAAGTACAACATGGTGAATTGGGTACATTTTATGATAAGGTACTCGAAAATGAAGGGATTAAAGGAGCGGAATTAAGACTAAGAGGCGATATGAAATTTAAGACTTGGAACAGTCTATTTAATTATTTTAAAGATAACAATAAAGCAATTATAGTAGAATGTGAACACCCCAAAATTGATTTATTTGTGCCTGGAAAGGTGATGAAAGCAACGAAAAAAAGATTGTATATTCGTTATTTTAATGTAAGAGGCATATTAGAGAATTACCCTACCGATATTAAATTTAAACACATCACAAAAGTTGTTTTTGACGATTTCTATGTAGATACTTTGAATAAGTATTTGAGGATAGAAGAAGAGACTGACACCAACAAGGGTTCGCTTGAGCCTTTTGAAAATGGAGAAAAAGCAGAGTCAGAAACCTCATAACAATCTAAAACACAGGTGTTTTTGTTAAACAAAGTTGTACTATTTTGTTTAAAATCCAAATTTTATACTTGAAAGTGTTGAAAATACACTTTACATTGTATTTTTGTGTTGTAGTTGTTTAATGATTTATGGTAAATAGTTAAACAACCGCATATTAGGAAAAACTCAAAACCAAACGATTTAATGAGAAATATTCTAGTTATTGGAGCCGGACGTTCTTCTACTATTTTAATCGAATATTTACTAGATGCTGCAAAAAAATACGGATGGTTTGTAACCGTAGCGGATGCAAAACCTGAATTAGCGGCTAAAAAAGTAAATGGCCATCCTAATGGTAGAGGTACGTGGTTAGATGTCTTAAAACCCAACGATAGAAAGGATTTGATGGCTAGAAATGATTTAGTAGTTTCTTTATTACCGCCTCACTTACATTATCGAATTGCAAAAGATTGTATCAAGTATAAAAAACAGTTGGTGACAGCTTCCTATGTTTCTCGTGATTTATACCGATTAGAGGAACAAGTGATGGATGCTTCCTTGATATTTATGGGCGAAATGGGATATGATCCTGGTGTGGATAATATGTCTTTAGTTAAATATATCCATCAAATTAAAGATAAAAAAGGAAAATTAACTTCTGTACGTTCTTACTCAGGAGATTTGATAGCACCTGAGTATGACGATAATCCCTGGCATTATAAGATTACTTGGAATCCAAGAAATTTGGTAATTAATGGTCAGGGAACTTCGCAATATGTCGTTAAAAATAAATATAAGAATATTCCTTACAATCGCTTATTTAAGCAATATCGCTTAGTGGATATTCCTGATATTGGTCAATTTGAATCGTATGCAAGCCGGGATTCTTTGATGTACCGCAAAGCGTATGGTTTAGATAAAGTACCAACACTTAAAAGAGCTATACTAAGACAACCAGGTTTTTGTGATGCATGGGATGCTTTGGTACAGTTAGGATTGACAGATGACTCTTATCCAATTTTAGAGTCTAAAAAGCTGACCTATAGAGAATTAACGGATTCTTACTTAGTCGATAATCCTTATAACACAGGTACGATAAAAGAGCGATTAGCTGCATTTTTAGGAATTGGTGCAAGTTCCGAAATTATTAAGAAATTGGAATGGCTTGGTCTTTTTGATAGAAGAATGATTAATCTAGAAAAAGCAACACCTGCTAAAATCTTAGAAGATTTATTAGTAAAAAAATGGACACCGAGTCCAGAGGATAAGGATTGGCTAATTATGCACCATGTGTATAAATATAAAATTAAAAATAAGCTATTCCGTTTAAAGAGTACCATGACTTTGCAGGGTGAAAATGCAGAGCGTACGGCCATTTCAAAAGTAATCGGTTTACCAATTGGAATATTTGTAAAAATGATAATGAATGGTCAAATCAAGAAAAGAGGATTTGAGGTGGCTATTCAGCCAGAAGTTTATAACCCTGTATTAGATGAATTAAAAGATCATGGCATTGTCTTTACAGAAGAAGAAGAGGCTATTTAGTCTGTTAGTGGCTAGTGGTCAGCGATTAGAATTTACTGACCACTAACCACTAATCTCTAATCACTAACCATCAAGATAGATACCGTAAGAGGGTTACAAATTTTTAAATTATTAAGGTTTTCCTTCTTAATTCTCATTCGTGTTTTATTAGCCAAAACCTATTTATCGCTTGAAGAAATAGGAATTTACGATACGCTATTATTTATAGGTGGTACATTTACTTTCTTTTGGATTTCGGGATTTTTAGATGGTTTGTTAGCTGCTTTTCCTAATTATGATAAATCTCAACAGCCGACCTTTTTATTTAATGTATTCTTACTTTTTATAGGATTTAGTACATCAATCGCCCTATTACTATGGTGGAATCAACCCTTTTTAGTGTCTATTTTGACGGATTTAGATTCACCTACATTACCTTATTTTAATCTACTCTGCATTTTTATAGCCATTAATATTCCCACCTATCTAGTTGAATATATTTATTTATTAAAAAAAGATCCAATTAAGATTATTGCTTTTGGCGTATTTGCTTATGGAGGACAAGCCATAGTCGTGACACTTCCTATATTTTTAGGATATACATTGGAATATAGTTTTATTGGACTAATAGGATTGGCAATTATAAAGTTTATTTGGTTGTTGATTGTTCTAGTACAATTTACCAAATGGAGCATTGACTTTAAACTATTAAAATCTTATTTGATAATAACTTTCCCATTAGTGCTGTATTTCTTAGTAGGAGGTATTATGACGTATGTGGATAAAGCTTTGGTGAGTAGAATATTTGGGGCAGAAGAATTGGCAATATATGAATCAGGAGCTAAAGAATTGCCTTTTTCTATTGCTTTGATTGGTGCGATGGCTTCTGCTCTGATTCCTGTAGTAGGACAAAACTTGCAAGAGGGGTTAGACCAAATTAAGCATCGTTCTTTAAATTTAATGCACTTATTATTTTGGATGAGTATAGTGTTGATGGTTATTTCGCCTTATATTTTTCCAGTGGTTTTTAATCCCGATTTTAAAGATAGTTCTTCCATCTTTAATATTTATCTACTGTTATTATCGAGTCGAATTTTATTACCTCAAACTATTTTAATTGGCTTAAGCGAAACGAAAATTATTCTCTATGCTTCCATTGTAGAAGTAGTTATCAATCTCACATTGAGTTTGTATTTGCTACAAGATTATGGACTAGAAGGTATTGCTTTTGCAACAATTATTGCTTTTGGGGTAGAAAAACTTATTTTGGTTGTATATACACAGCAGAAACTTAATATTCCTTTAAAGTCTTACTTACATTGGAATTGGTATTTAGGCTACAATGGTTTGTTATTTGGTGTGTTTACGTTGATGGAGTTTTATTATTAAGCATAAGGTATGTACGCTAAAAAGCTGAAATTTGAATGCTTTGGGGGTCATTAAACATTAATACCATGTTTCTATTTCATAATTTAAGTCACGAATAAGTTCTTCTAAACTTACGATAAATCCACTTTTACCATTCACAGAAAAAATATTGAATAGATAATCTTGCTTTTGGGCAATTGGAAAAATTTGCTTTTCGAGTTCTTCTAAACTTAATTGAATAGGTTGATGTGTCTTCCAACCATCTGCTAAGTTGGGAATAATGTAAGCTTCGGTAGGCCAAAGTGAAATTAACGTATAAGATTCTATTTTACTGAGACTAAAATCATTATTTGAATCAACAATAGTCCAAACTGCTTCTGAGTCAGCAATTTTTTTTATAAAATACTTATATCGCTTCAATGGTGTTAATTTTGAAACTGCTTCTATTTCTTTGACTGAAGGATTCATAATTGAAATATTAATACCTTTTTAAACTATTATAACGAACTCAAAAGTCCTTTTGTG
>CAYLSF010000763.1:0-4225 GCA_964385675.1 uncultured Saprospiraceae bacterium | reverse complement strand
AAACCTATTCAGAAAATCAATTTTGATTTACACTCATAAATGCGGTTTATTATTTCAGTACAATTAATTTTGTGATAATGGAAAATTCTAAATTTAGCAAAACCAAAATTGAAAGTATTGGTTCTTACTTACCTCCTAAGGCAGTAACAACCAAACAAATTTTAGCTGATTGCGTCAATGAGCTAAGAATTCCTATGGAGAGAGTCACAGGAATTAAAGAAAGAAGAATGGCAGGAGAGGTTGAGTTTTCTGTTGACTTAGCCATTAAGGCGGTTGAAAACTGTTTTGCTAATTCAAAATATAAACCAGAAGATATTGACTTTGTGGTTTGTTGTAACATTTCAAGTTATGATGAATACAAAAGAGTAACTTTTGAACCAACGACTACAGTCAAGGTTTGTGAGCATTTTGGAATGACAAATACGATCAATTATGACATTTCAAATGCCTGTGCTGGATTCTTTACAGGAATCAACTTAGCAGAAAGCTACTTAAAGTCAGGTGCAGCGAATCGTTGCTTAGTGATTAGTGGAGAATACATCACGCACTTAACAGATACAGCTCAAAAAGAGATTGTAGACATGCACGATACGCGTTTGGCTTGTTTAACGTTAGGTGATTCAGGGGTAGCTTTAATTTTAGAGCGTTCTGAAGAAGAAAATGTAGGATTTGATGACATGGAAATGGTGACTTTAGGGAAATATAGTCCTTTCTGTATCGCAAAATCTTCTGAATTTAAGCACGGAGGGGCTATCATGTACACACAATCCAAAAACTTACATGATGTAGCTACTGTAGAAGGTGCAGCATCTGTATGTGCAATGGCAAATGAATACGGGCCAGAAAAGATTGATGTATTTATGTGTCACCAAACCTCTCGTATTAGTATCTGGAATGGTATCCGCATGGTGAACAAAGGATTGAAAGATGGCTTTAGAGGGTACTTTAACCGTGATAATGTAATTGAAAACTTGGCACAAAGAGGGAATACTTCTACGACGACGCATATGTTGGCGGTAATGGATTATATCAAAACAGATAGATTACATAGCCACAAAACGATGATGTTCAGTATCAATGCATCGGGTTTGACGATTGGTTCTGCGATTTATCGTTTTGATGATTTGCCTGATAGAATTCGTAACAATCACGTTTTAGGAACTACTACGCCTAAGATTGAAAAAGTAGTAGATGCTCCTTATGCTATCGAAACGCCTCGCGTGATGATGGATGTGTTAGAAATAACACCTTCTGATGTAGAGCGTACTACTTTCCCAATGTGTAATACAGTGGGTAAAATGGTTATCGACAAAGCTGGAATTCAACCTAATGATATTGATTTATTGATTTTCTGCGGTATCTATAGAGATGAATTTTTAGTTGAGCCAGCTATTGCAGCTATGATTGCTGGAGATTTGGAGGTTCGTTCTGCTCATTTTAATTATAGAAAAAATGCTTTAGCATTTGATATTAAAAACGGTGGAATGAGTTTCTTGAGTTCTTGTCATGCGGCTCAAACTATGATTCAAGGTGGTAAATCAACACAAGCTCTAGTACTAGCATCTGAGGTAGAAAATAATAAAGTGGATTTCCCTGATGAAGTAATTGGTATTGAAGAAACAGCAGCAGGAGCAATTTTTAGACCATCTGATAATGGAACTCGTGGATTTGTAAACTTTGCTTTTGTCAATAATGCAGATTACATTTCCCATCGTAAAATGTCTAACACCTGGATTGAGGAAAATGGAAGACCAGTGTTACAGCAACAAGAATCAGAGAATATTGATGATTTATATGTAGAAGTAGCTAAATTAGCGGTTGAGAAATTGATGGTTCAAGAGCGAATGAATTTTGACAAAATTGCTAAGATTGTACCTCAACAATTATCAACTTCTTTCATTGAAAAATTAGCAAACGCTTTAAATCAGGCTGTTGATAAATTTATCAATGTATCTGAAGGCAAGAAAGACTTAATTAGTTGCTCTATTCCTTATGCAATGAAAGCAGCAATGGAAGATGAAAGCGTTAAAGAAGGAGATTTAGTATTGATAGTGAGTGTAGCAGCAGGTATTCAAGCTGGTGCTGCTATTTATCAGTTTTAGATAGATATTGAGAGCAGAGAATAGAGAGGAGAGAAAAGAGATTTTTCAAGTATTGTCAATGTACTTTGTGTTTCTTTGTGCCTTCTCTGTGTTCTCTGTGTCTAAATTTGGAAAAGGATATGATGGTAACATTTTTATCTCTATTAGCACCAATTTATTTTATAGTATTGGGCATAGAGTGGAGTGTAGGGAAACTTAGAAACGAGAATTACTTTAGATTTAGTGATGCAATAGGAAATATGGGATGTGCTTTATCAGAGCGTTTATTCGATTTTTTCTATGCGATTATTATGTTATACATTTTTACATGGGTACATAATAGTTTTGCCTTATTTGAATTGCCGGCGAATCCTTTGATGTGGCTAATGTGCTTAATCATTTATGATTTTATGTATTATTGGTATCATCGTACAGGACATGAATTAAATTTTCTTTGGGCAGTACATGTATCACATCATCAAAGTGAAGAATATAATTATACGGTAGCGGGGCGACAATCAGGTTTTCAAGCCATAGCTCGTACTTTCTTTTTGAGTGTTTTACCATTTATAGGCTTTGATCCCTTATTTGCTTGGACGGTATTTATCTTTGGAGGAACGTATCAGTTTTTCTTACATACTAAAATGATTCGCAATCTAGGATTTTTAGAGCACATCTTAGTCACGCCTTCTTTACATAGGGTACACCATGGTAGGAATGAGCAGTATTTAGATAAAAATTACGGGGGTATCTTCATTTTCTGGGATATGTTATTTGGAACTTATGAGCGAGAAGAAGATGAAGTAGTTTACGGTATCACTACAGGATTCGAAAGTTTTAATCCATATTGGGCTTATTTTCATTATTGGGTAGATTTAAAAAGACAAGCGGATAGAATTCCAAGTATCAAAAATAAAGTTCGTTTACTGTTTGAACATCCTGGATGGATGCCTGACGGAATTGAATTACCTAAAACGGGAAAGAAAAATGACTTAAATAGACCAAAATATGATCCTAAAATTCCATTAGAGTTGGGGATTTACATCTTTATTCAAGTGGTGATTTGTTTTATGTTATTGAGTTTTATGCTATTGAGTAAAGGAGCATTAGAGCCAATTTATAATTCATTGGATGAATATTACTTGAGTTATTTATCAGCAGAACAAGTTATCGTTTATTCTATTTTAGTAACCTTTGGTTCTATCAATGCAGGAGTACTGATAGAAAAGAAAAAATGGGTTTATTATGCAGAATATATTAGGTTAGCGATGACAGGTATCGCTGTGCCTTATATTTTGATGGATTTACCATTATTACATCCTTATGCAACTTTAATGGTAGGAGTGACGCTCGCTTTCGGAATTTGGTTCTATAGAATGAGAGATAATTACCTGGATCCTGCAAAAGCAAGGGCAGATATGTATGCAAGGGTGCAGCCTGTTTTGAATAAGTCTAAATAAGTCGTATTTTTGAACGAATCAATTTCAACTGTATTATTTAGCAATACCTTTGAATCCTACGAGAGATAATGACAAATATCATAGGACAATATTTAAATATGATCTAGATTTGTCGTTTCGTAATTGAAAACTATTGAAGAACTAATAATTAATAATAATGAGAGTAACATTTCAAAATGATAAGCCAACTCCATTTTTTATCGACTTATCAAAGCAAGTAAACGAATACTTCAAAAATCAAGCAAACGGAAGAAAAGCAACTTCTATGTATTGGGTGAAAATTGCAAGTTTCTTTTTACTGTATGCGATGTTTTATTTTACGGTATTATATGGTACGGATAATCCTCTAATTTACTTCTTTTGCTATTTGGGTATGGGGTTTTTAGCAGTATCTATTTTATTTGCAGTCGGGCATGATTCAGTGCATAACGCAGTATCCTCGAATCCAAAAGTAAATTATGCGATGGGCTATATTTGGAACTTCTTTGGTATTAGTTCTTACTTCTGGCGTTTAAAGCATAATGTTTCTCACCATGCTTTTACCAATATTCCGGGTAGTGACGGTGATTTGGATCAAACAAAATTATTGCGTCTAAATCCAATGGCACCTCGTTTATCTATGCACAAGTATCAGCATATTTATGCGATGATTTTATATAGTATCTTAGGACCTTATATTTTAGT
>CAYLSF010000762.1:0-4229 GCA_964385675.1 uncultured Saprospiraceae bacterium | reverse complement strand
GATGTATTGATTTTGGATGAGCCAACGTCTGGACTTGACCCCAATCAATTGGTAGAAATACGGGCTTTAATCAAAAAACTAGGAGAAGAAAAGACGGTGATTTTTTCTACCCATATCATGCAAGAGGTACAGGCAATTTGTGATCGGGTGGTGATTATCAATCGAGGAAACTTAGTAGCGAATGATACGGTAGAGACTTTGCGAGAACGTGTAGTAGGGGCGAGCTTGGTAACGGTTGAATTTTTAGAAAAGACAACAAAAAGTCAGTTAAGTGGGATCAAAGGGGTACGTTCTGTTCGTTCTTTAGGGGATAATCGCTGGGAACTCCGTGCACCGATTAAGGCAGATATTCGGGCGGCAGTATTTCGTTTTGCTGTGGCAAACAAGTTGACCTTAATTGAGATACGTAAAGAAATTCTAAGCGTAGAAGATGTTTTCCAAGAACTTACGAAGTAATTGGAGAACTGAAAATTGAGAATTGAAAATTATAATTTCTAATGAAAGGCTTACTCGTCTTATTATATTCATCTATTGCTGGTTTAGTTATTGGGCAGGATTCCTTGAAGTTATCCAATACCTTTAAATTTCAAGAGGGCGTTTATGCTACTTTTGACGCCCTTCAACGTAATCAACCGACTTATACTTGGGATCAAATCAAGGAAATGACCTATGTGGATCGAGAGGATTATGTAGCGAAGTTTGAATATTTAAAATACTTTGATATTGAACAAGACTCAGCTATTGATTTATTACAAAAGGATATTTGGGGCGTTTGCATTGATGGCATTCCGTTTATTCGGATGGAAGATAGTTTGAAACAAATCACACAATTTGTAGGATTGAGGACGAGAGGTAAAATTTGTTATTATACCTATCCTACCTTAAAGCAAGTCAAAGTTCCAATGAAAATCTACGATCCCGATACGGGAGAATTGGTTTATATCAAATCTGTAATTAATAATGAGCCAGATACGATTCAAAAAGTATTATCCTTTGTAGATGGCAGCATTGCGGATTTTAAATTAGATATTTTAAAAAGTTGGGTCAAAGATGATGCTCAAGTTGCTAATACGTTGAGTGATTATAGAGATTTAATTTCAGAGGAAAAACTCTATAAATTAATGCTTATTTATAACGATAGAAACCTAGTATATCTTAAGGAAAATTAATTACGAATTACGAATTAGGAATTACGAATTGTTCACTAATTTTAATTCCTAATTCGTAATTCGTAATTCCTAATTAAACCAATGTTTAGTATTTATAGTAAGGAAATTAATACGTTTTTTAGTTCGCTGATAGGCTATATTGTTATTGGCGTTTTTTTAGTGATTACGGGGCTTTTCCTGTGGGTATTTCGAGATACAAGTCTATTGGAACAAGAGTATGCAGGGTTAGATTTATATTTTGCATTTGCTCCTAATATCTTGATGTTTTTGATTCCTGCCATCACGATGCGCTCTTTTGCGGAAGAGAAACAAATTGGAACGATTGAGTTTTTAGCGACTCGCCCTATTAAAGAAACCGATATTATTCTAGGAAAATATTTTGCGTGTTTGACTTTAGTGGTTTTTGCTATTATTCCTACTTTACTCTACTTTTGGACGTTAAATCAATTGGGTAATCCTGTAGGGAATTTGGACTCTGGAGCGATTTGGGGGTCTTATATTGGTTTAGTGTTTCTAGGAGCAGTATTTGTCGCTATCGGAATTTTTGCTTCTTCTTTGACCGATAATCAAATCGTAGCCTTTATCATTGGCGTATTCTTCTGTTTCTTCTTTTTTCTAGGGTTTGATTTTATTAGTCAACTTTTTGAAGGTACGTTAGATTATTTAATTGAAAATTTGGGTATTAATGCACATTATTACTCCATTAGTAGAGGCGTATTGGACAGCCGAGATTTGATTTACTTTTTATCGGTCATCGTCGTTTTTGTATTAGCAACCAAAACAGTATTAGAAAGTCGGAAGTGGTAAGCTTCATGGTTTCATTGTTTCATGGTCTCACTGTTTTTCCAAATAACCATGAAACTATGAAACAGTGGAGCAATGAAACAATGTATCAATGAATAATAAAAAAGCACAAGCTTATTTACAATTAGGAATTGTTATCGCTATTATCTTTATCCTCAATTTTTTGGTGGGTTTATTTCCGTTGGAGCTGGATTTGACGGAAGATGGTAAGTATTCCTTGACCGAGCCGACTAAGCAATTAATTGCGGAATTAGATGATAATGTATATGTAACAATTTACTTGGAAGGGGAATTTCCCGCTGGTTTTCGTCGATTACAGCAATCTACGATTGAACTGATGGATAAATTACGCTCTATTAATTACAGGATTGATTATGCAATGGTGAATCCAAATGAAGGGACGACGGACGAAATCAATCAAATGCGAGAGAAATTGAAAGGCTATGGTATTTTTCCAACTCGACTGAGTGTAGTAGATAATGCCGAACGCTCGGAGCAATATATCTTTCCTTTTGCAACGGTGGCATATAAAGGTCGGATTACTTCGGTGGCTTTATTGGAAGCTCAAACACCGGGCATGGGGCAAGAGGTTGTATTAAATAACTCTGTAGGTTTATTAGAATATAAATTTGCACATGCCATTAAGAGTTTACAAACCGCACAGTCGCCTTATGTGGTATTCACCAAAGGACATGGCGAATTAAATGAGTTTGAAACTGCTGACTTTGAGAAATCATTACGTCAATTTTACGAAGTAGGACGAATTGATTTAGATTCAGTGGTAAAAGTGGATCAAAAGATTGATGTGGTCATCGTGGCAAAACCTAGAGCTCCATTTAGCGATCAAGAAAAATTCAAGATCGATCAATATATCATGAATGGCGGTAAGGTAATTTGGTTGATTGATAAGCTAGCCGTTAATCTAGATTCCTTGCAAGGTAAAGAAGCACATGTACCTTTTGAATATGGGTTGGAGTTAGATAAGATGTTCTTCCGATATGGATTTAGAATTACCACAGATTTAGTATTGGACTTGACTTGTACTAAAATTCCACAAGTTGTAGGAATGCAAGGAAATTCTCCACAATTTGAATATTTTGATTGGTGGTATCATCCGATGGTTACCACTACAAATGTCGATCATCCGATTGTGAAAAATCTAGATCGAACCAATCTACTATTTACAACAGTAATAGATACCGTCAAAACCAAAACAAATGTCAAAAAAACGGTCTTACTAAGTTCCTCAGATAAGAGCCGAATTCAAAAACCACCTGTTCGTCTAAGTTTTGAAATTTTACGTTATCCGCCTGTTGTAGAGCGATTTAATAAGAAACACTTACCTGTGGGTGTTTTATTAGAAGGAGAATTTCCTTCCTTCTTCCAAAACAAAGTTACTGCTGAAATGGCACAAGGCTTACAACAATTAGGGATGGATTTTAAACCACAAAGTTCGGCAACTAAAATGTTGGTGGTATCAGATGGAGATATAGCAAAGAATTTTATTAATCGGCAAGATAATAGTTATAAACCTTTAGGTTACAATCCTTACATGCGATACAAGTTTGCCAATAAAGACTTTTTGCTCAATGCCCTTGAGTATATGATAGATGAAAAAGGCGTGATTGCAGCTCGAACTAAAGAGGTTAAATTACGCTTGATAGACAAAGTAAAAGCACAAGAAGGTAAAATAAAATGGCAGTTGATTAATATCGTTCTACCTTTGATATTTTTATTGATTTTTGGCGTAGGGTATAATTATTGGAGACGTCAGAAATATGCCCAATAATACTGTAAAGCCTAAAAAATAAGGGTCGAATTTCTCTTGAGAAATTCGACCCTTTTCACTTCTTAGCTTACCCTTTATGACATTTTGGGTAAAGCTGTATGGTCTTTATAAAAACCAAAAGTTTCTTTTCCTTTCTTTACAGATAACACAACATAATCTCCAGCTTTATTCTTATAAACCATATTTAGCTTATCCCGTTTCTGTTGATTTTTGATGATGCGTATTGGTGTCACTAAGTTTTCAATGATGTCTTGGCGATTACTGAGGTTACGATTGAGTTCGGATGTTAATTTTTTGATAGCATTAATGCCTTCATTTGGAAATTCAGCTAAAGTAGCACTTTTACTTAGGCTTGTGTAAATAGATGAAGTGGCATTCAAGCTAGTGAAAGCACTTACCATAACAGCAGTACCTGATGTGGCGATAAAATTTCGTCTCCTCATTTTTGTTATTTTAGATTAAAATAA
>CAYLSF010000761.1:0-4238 GCA_964385675.1 uncultured Saprospiraceae bacterium | reverse complement strand
ATTATCAATTACAAATCCGTATTTCATAATTTGGCTTTGTAGCACAGGCATTCCTGCCTGTCTAAATTTATCATTTTTAATATTTCAATACAGGCAGGAATGCCTGTGCTACTACTACATTTATTTTTGACAGGCAGGAATCCCTGTGCTACATGGAATATCCGAAGCGATAATATCCGTAAATAAACCTTGTACATTGATTAGCTTTTCAAACCCTCTTGATTTCAAAATAGAAGCAGCAACAGTAGAGCGATAACCGCTACGACAGTGCATATAATACATCTTATCTCTCGACACTTCTGCCATTTGCTGATTGATATAATCTAGGGCAAAATTTTGTGAATTTTCAATGTGTTCGGCTTCCCATTCTCCTGGTTTTCTTACATCTAAAATATTCAAGTCTTTATTATATCTTGATACAAAAGTTGTCACATTTATGGTTTCGATGGTATCTACTTCACCATGACTTTTCCATGCGTCAAAACCACCTTTTAAATAACCGATGGCATTATCATAACCTACTCTAGCTAATCGTTTAACGGTTTCCTCTTCTCGTCCTTCTGGTGCGACAATTAAAATTGACTGCATCAAGTCAGGCACTAAAGCACCAACCCATGGAGCAAAACTACTATCCAATCCAATAAAAATTGAATTAGGAATAAAGCCCATTACAAACGCCTTTTTATCTCTCACGTCCAGTATCAAAGCATCATGTTCATTCGCTGCGGCTTCAAAAGCCCGAGGCGATAATGCCATTGCACCTCTTTTCATTACTACATCTATACTTTCATACCCTGTTTTATTCAGTTTCGCATTTTTAGCAAAATACTGTGGCGGAGGCATCAGCCCATTTGTTACTTCTTTAATGAACTCTTCCTTTGTCATATCCGTACGAAGGGCATAATTAAACATTTTTTGATTGCCAAGCGTACTCCAAGTCTCCGAACTCATATTTTTACCACATGCCGAACCTGCACCATGTGCTGGATAAACGATGACATCGTCTGGCAATGGCATAATCTTATTCCTTAAAGAATCGAATAGCCATCCTGCCAAATCTTCTTTAGTTAAAGAACCTTTTTTTTGTGCTAGATCTGGGCGACCAACATCTCCTATAAAAAGTGTATCTCCTGTAAAAATCGCATATTCTTTTCCATTTTCATCTAACAAAAGATAAGTTGTACTTTCAGGTGTATGCCCTGGTGTATGTAGTACTTTAAAGGTTACATTTCCCAACTTGAATTCCTCTCCATCTTTAGCAGTATGCTTTTCATAAGCTGTATCCGCATTAGGGCCATAAATGATTTTAGCTCCTGTCTTTTTAGCTAAATCTAAATGACCTGATACAAAATCCGCATGGAAATGTGTTTCAAAAATGTACTTAATTTGCACCCCGTTTTCAGCTGCTTTTTGTAGGTAAGTTTTTGTTTCTCGAAGTGGATCAATAATAGCCGCCTCTCCGTTGCTCTCTATGTAATAAGCACCTTGTGCTAAACATCCTGTATAGATTTGTTCTACTTTCATGATGTTTTATGTATTATAATTCAAATTGCTCCAATAAACTTAGTTTAGGATAATAATCAATAAAGAGCAATTCAAATTGAATGAATAAATTAGCTTTAGCAATAAACTATATTCAAATATATGAATACTCGTTCATACATTCAAATAAAAACTTTTAATTTAGAATGCTTCAAATATAGAATAAATAATTTTATAGAATTGGCTTATTTGGAATATAATTGTGTATCAATCAATTAACAATTGTTATTAATACAAATCATATCTTTTTAGTGCTTTCGTTTCCTAGAATTAGATTGAAAGATATAGTCTTTAAGGGGCTGAGCATTTTGATTATCAAAACAGGTTATGGCATCATGCGTACTCATAAAGAAATTTTGTTGTCCGATAACTTCAAATAATCCTGTACGTTGAAAAATATCTCGAATAGGACCTTTTACACTTACAAAGCAAAGTCGAATCCCTAAATTACTACAAAGGATGTGTAATTCTTCAACAGCCTGTGTTCCACTCGAATCTATTCCATTGATACATTCAGCGTCAATAATTAACAACTCTAAATCACTTCCTTTCGCTTGTATAAGATTTTCAAGACTATCTTTAAAGTAATTAACATTGGCAAAATATAATCGAGCATCAAATCGTACAATCAAAGCATTTGAGCGTTCTTCTAAATTTCCGAATCGATTGATGTTTCTATAATAAGGTTCTTCTGGGATTTTACCTAATACGGCAATATGAGGTTGTGTAGTTTGATAAATCATCATCACCACAGATAAAACGACACCTATTAAAATCCCTTTATCTATTCCTAATAGCAGTGTTCCTAAAAATGTAGCGAATAACATCCAAAAATCTACTCTATCTGTTTTCCATAGGAATTTCGCCTCTTTAATATCAATCAATCCAAAAACCGAAACCATAATGATAGATGCTAAAACTGCTTTGGGGAGATAATAAAACAAAGGAGTTAAAAATAAAAGGGTTAAAACAACCACAATAGCACTAATAATAGATGCAATACCCGTTTTAGCCCCTTCTTGATCATTAATAGCGGTTCTTGAAAAACTTCCTGTTACAGGATAGGCCTGTGATAAACTTGCACTAATATTAGCAAAACTTAGGGCGATTAATTCTTGATTAGGTAGAATCTTATAATTTCTGTGTTTAGACTGTACGCCTTTTCCTATTGCTATAGTTTCCATAAAACCAATAAGGGCTAAGGTAATCGCAATTGGAAATAGTTCTACTATATTATTTGCACTAATCTGAGGTAAACTAAACTGTGGCAAACCACTCGGAACACTTCCTACTATTTTTAATCCTTGTGTAGCTAAATTCATCTGCCACACCACTACAATACCTACAATAACAACCATTAGGGCAGCAGGGATTTTTTTGACATATTTTTTAAGCAAAATGATAATTAAAATTCCCCCAAGACCTACCCCTACCGTAATCCAATGCACATTTTGTATATTTTGAATTACATTCATTATCACTTCATGAATAAAATTACTCTGAGGCAGATTTACGCCTAGTAGATGTTTTAATTGACTAGAAGCAATCATAAGGGCAGCAGCAGAAGTAAATCCACTAATCACAGGTCGAGATAGAAAGTTAACGATAAATCCTAATCGAAAAATACCTAGTATAAATTGAATCACTCCTACCATCAACGCTAACAAAGTAGCTAAGGCTAAATAGTTTTCCGTTCCTTGTTCTGCGATTGCACTGACACCTGCTGCTACAATTAGAGAGTCCATAGCCACAGGCCCTACCGCTAACTGACGAGCAGTTCCTAAAATTGCATATAATACGAGTGGAAAGATAGCCGCATATAATCCATGTATAGGTTCTAACCCAGCAATCATAGCATAAGCCATACCTTGTGGAATTAAGATAATTCCCACCGTCAATCCTGCCCCCAAATCATCTTTAAAGAATGATTTATCATAAGTCTTAATCCAATCTAAAATCGGTAATTGTATCCATGATTTCATAAAAAACGAATCCTTTTATTTTTGTACAGGTTGTTTTTTAGGATAGGTAGCATCATAGTTTACATAAATATTAATCCATATTGCTCTTGCAAATCTAAATATCCAAACAAATAAAAGGGTTAAAATTACAATCAATAGTGCGAAGGCTCCATTGATACTCCAATCAAACCCAAGAATCAATAATCCTACAAAACTCAAGCAAAACCCACCTGTAATCATGTAAGACATATACATTGCACCATAATAATAACCTGGCTCAGGCTCATAGTTTAAGTCACACTTGGGGCAACGAGCGTGCATTTCAAAAGGCTTGGAAAAAGAGAATGTTCCTGTTTCAAACATTTTTCCCTCATGACATCTTGGACATTTCAAATTAAACATACTATAGGCTTTCATGCCTTTTTTTAATAATCCCATTTTATTATGAATGGATATTTGACAATTGACTTTTGCTTTTATCAAAACTTAACTGTCAAATCTTGTAAAATTCAGATTGATTTTCACTTAAAACAAAAACACATCAATATATGTTGTAATGTTCATGTGTTTTTCTTCCTATTTAACACTACTTTCTTAAAACTCCACAAAAGTAACAATAGGTAATCAAATCTTGTGTGATACCTCAAAGCTAATTTTAGTTTAACTATCTTTGCACTACATTGATGTGTTGATGTGTTGATGTGTTGATGTGTTGATGTGTTGATGTGTTGATGT
>CAYLSF010000760.1:0-4239 GCA_964385675.1 uncultured Saprospiraceae bacterium | reverse complement strand
TAATTCCAAAAAAAGATGATTTTTTATTTTGTAAATATATATAAATCTATATATCTTTATGTATAATTATTTAGATAATTAAATTTCACTAATCAAAAAATCCAAATTATTATTATGAAAAAGATACTATTGAGTTTTCTAGTAATATTAGTTTCTGTGGGTTTGGTGGCTCAAGACAAACAAGAAGAAGAAGACCATTCTTACAAGCCTTTAACACTAAAGCTAACGCCTGATGGAAAAAAATTCATTCGATTCATTAATTGGCATCAGATATGGGCAACTACACAAAATTTAAGTGACGACAACGCTGATTTTTCTATTACACCAAGCATTCGCCGCTCTCGTTTTTTAACGTATGCACAGATTTCATCTAAGTTTTTAATTTTAACTCACTTTGGTTTAAATGGCTTAACACCAAATAATTTGACTTCCTTAGGAAATAATGGAAATGCACCTCAATTATTTCTACATGGTGCTTGGGGAGAGGTAAAACTATCAGATGAACTATATGTAGGAAGTGGTTTACATTACTGGAAAGGAATGACCCGTCTGGCCAACCAAAGTACTCTAAACTTTATGACACTTGACCAATCTCGTCCTTTTGTACATTGGCATTCTTTAGGAAATACCGATCAATTTGCACGTCATTTAGGGATTTATGCCAAAGGAACCATTAATAAATTTCATTATAGAATAGCAGCTAATCAAAGAATGAATCCTGCTAATGCTTTAAGGGGAGCAACAAGTTATAATGGAGATACCACTATTTCCATTAATGGTTCTGGAAATAGCGTTATTGAAGGTTATTTTGAGTATCAATTTTGGGATAAAGAAGGGGACAAATTACCCTACAAAGTGGGTACCTATATGGGTAAGAAGAAGATATTTAATATTGGTGTAGGGTTTTACACACAACCAAACGGAGCTAGAAACAACGTAACAGGACAAGACGAAACCGTAGGGCATTTTGCTGGTGATGTTTTCTTAGAGTTGCCTACTTCTAGTGGGGCTTTAAACGCCTATGCTTCTTACATGCAGTTTAATTATGGTGGCGATGAGTTCGTTGGGCGTTGGGCTGGTACGGGTTCTAATATTTACTTGCACACAGGGTACTACATCAAAAAGGCGAATATTATGCCTTATATAGCTTTTCAACAAGGTAATTATGAGGGCTATCCTGACCCTGTTACCGCAGTTAACGCTGGGGTGAATTACTACCTAAATGGTCACTTCGCTAAGTTTACATTAGAGTATCATTCCATTCAAAATCAATTGAGTGATGGTGCGGCTGATGTATCTCAATTGCGTTTACAAATGCACATATTCTTGTAGAATATAAAGAATTTAGTAATTTGTGGTAGGTGGTTAGTATTTTTTCTTTTGTGGTGACTGGAATATACTAATCACTAACCATAAATTATGACTTTCGACTTTCGACTTTCGACTTTTGACAATCGACAATCGAATCAAACTGAAAACAATATAATTAAATCAATATGAGTATTTTATATTTTTTTAATAAATCCATCGAATGTTGAATGTCGCACTATCAAATATTTTTTAATCAATTAAAACCATTACGTTATGTCTGAGAAAAATTTGGAAATGTATTGGAAGGAGAATTTACGCTATCTTGTTATTCTACTTTCTATATGGTTTTTCGTCTCTTATGTGCTGAGTATTTTTTTAGTAGATACTTTAAATAGTATTGAAATTGGAGGATTCAAACTGGGCTTCTGGTTTGCACAGCAAGGTTCTATTTATGTATTTGTTGCTTTAATTTTCGTCTATGTAAATTGGATGAATAAACTAGACAAAAAA
This sequence comes from uncultured Saprospiraceae bacterium, assembly GCA_964385675.1. Taxonomy (GTDB): domain Bacteria; phylum Bacteroidota; class Bacteroidia; order Chitinophagales; family Saprospiraceae; genus CAYLSF01. Next base: position 2,418 of record CAYLSF010000760.1, on the reverse strand, counting down.
TACGATGTGGAAGAGGACTAACCTCCCCAATATTATACTTTTCAAAATCAAACACATAATTCTCAAAGCTCTTTCTATTTATACCAATTATTAAAAATCAAATAAAATGGATGTTCAAACTTGGACTTATATAATAGTAGGACTCACTTTTGCCCTTTACATCGGTATAGCCATCTGGTCTAGGGCAGGTTCTACTAGTGAATTTTACGTAGCAGGTGGAGGGGTACCGCCGCTTGCAAACGGTATGGCAACAGCAGCAGACTGGATGTCGGCAGCTTCCTTTATTTCTATGGCAGGTCTTATTTCTTTTATGGGATATGATGGTGCGGTTTTCTTAATGGGTTGGACCGGTGGATATGTACTCCTTGCCTTACTCCTTGCCCCCTATCTGCGGAAATTTGGAAAATTTACCGTACCTGATTTTATCGGAGACCGCTATTATTCTAACACCGCACGTACAGTAGCCGTATTGTGTGCTTTAATGGTTTCTTTTACTTATGTGGCAGGTCAAATGCGTGGTGTAGGCGTTGTATTTTCTCGTTTCTTAGAAGTACCTATTAATACAGGGGTAATCATCGGTATGGCGATTGTTTTCTTCTATGCGGTATTAGGAGGGATGAAAGGGATTACGTACACGCAGGTGGCACAGTATTGTGTTTTGATTTTTGCTTTCATGGTACCAGCTATTTTCATCTCTATTCAAATGACTAGCAATCCTATTCCTCAGTTAGGATTTGGTGGAACATTAGCGGATGGCACCTATCTCTTGGATAAGCTGGACGGACTCCATCAGGAACTCGGTTTCGCAGAATACACCTCGGGTACAAAATCCATGATAGATGTATTTGCCATTACTTTTGCCTTGATGGTGGGTACAGCAGGTTTACCACACGTTATTGTACGTTTCTTTACCGTACCTAAAGTGAAAGATGCTCGTCTTTCCGCAGGATATGCGTTAGTATTCATCGCCATTCTTTACACAACTGCTCCTGCAATTGGTGCTTTTGCTCGTACCAACTTGATTAATACCGTAAATAATCAAGAATATGCTACCATGCCAGCATGGTTTGGTAACTGGGAAAAAACGGGGTTATTAACTTTTGAAGATAAAAATGGAGACGGAAAAGTACAGTATTACAATGATAAGAATGAACAGTATGTAGCAGCAACCGCTACACCAAAAGGTTGGAAAGGAAACGAATTGAAAATTGACCGTGATATTATGGTATTGGCAAACCCAGAAATTGCCAACTTACCTGCATGGGTTATTGCTTTAGTTGCAGCGGGTGGATTGGCAGCAGCACTTTCTACCGCAGCAGGTTTATTATTGGTTATTTCTACTTCTGTTTCTCACGATTTATTGAAAATGCAGTTGAAACCCAATATGACCGAAAAAGAAGAATTGATGTGGGCAAGATTTGGTGCAGCCATTGCGGTTTGTATTGCAGGATATTTTGGGATAAATCCCCCCGATTTCGTAGCCGCCGTAGTGGCATTAGCCTTTGGATTAGCCGCTGCTTCTTTCTTCCCCGCTATCGTTTTAGGTATCTTCTACAAGCGTATGAATAAAGAAGGGGCTATTGCAGGGATGATTTCAGGTATTGGTTTAATGACTTTATACATGTTAATTTTCAAATTCAACCTGTTTGGTGAGACTACTTCTGCTGATTGGTGGTTTGGTATCTCTCCAGAAGGATTTGGTACGGTGGCGATGTTAGTCAACTTCGTTGTATCCATTGCCGTATCTAGCTCAACACCTCCTCCGCCAGAACACGTACAGCAAATCGTAGAGGATATTCGTATCCCTAAAGGTGCAGGCGAGGCTGTTGACCATTAAAATTAAAGGTTCTTTGACAAAAAACGTGGTAGTCATCAGGTGAGTAACTACAGACCTTAGAAATCTTAACGTATAAGGTGATAATTTAAGCAGCCAACTCACCTGGTGACTCGCTTCCACGGAATTCTTCAGAGAACCAAATTGAATAAAGAAGTCGTTTTGGTTTTATGAACTAATATGGTTAAAGTCTAACATTCCTATCGCTGTGTCATTAATTATATTTTATCAAGTACCCTTTATTAGTGATTAGAAATACCGAATGTTAGAAAAACAACCCAAAGGGGCAGACTGTATGGTTTGTCCCTTTTTTAAATTTTGTATCATGAAAATAGTTCAATTTGGTAAAATTTCGTCCAGAGTTATCGTTGTCATCTATATCTTTTTGACCTTATTATTTCGTTTTTTCATCGAAGGACAATTTCAAGGTAATTTCATTATATCCATTTTATTTGGAGGGTTTTTATTGTTATTCCTGTGGGCATTAATCAAAGTGGATATACTCAATCCTGAATGGTTTGGTTTTGAGGAAAAACCTCAAACAGAATAAAAAACCCAACAAGCACGAGCGCTGATATACCTGT
>CAYLSF010000759.1:0-4243 GCA_964385675.1 uncultured Saprospiraceae bacterium | reverse complement strand
TTCCTTTAATTTCCTTGACCTTTGTATTGTTAAAAAAAAAAGATTTAATATGAGATTAAGTGGAAATAAAGTATTAATTACAGGAGCAACAGCAGGTATTGGAAGGGCTATTTTAGAAGAATTTTTAAGGTTAGATAATCAGATCATAGCTGTAGGACGTAATCAAGATAAATTACAAAAGTTAGCTCAACTAGATAATAGAATCATTCCTTTTCGATGTGATATTGCTAAAAAAGAAGATTTAGATAACCTGATCCTGTTTGTGGAGCAGCAACATCAAGACCTAAATATTTTAATCAATAATGCTGGCATTCAATATAATTATCATTTTTTAGAAGAGCAACACTTAGTTTCAAAAGTGGAACATGAGATAGAGGTAAACCTCATAGCTCCTATCAAACTCATCAGCTTGCTATTACCGACCATTCAAATGAATAAAAATAGTGCTATTGTTAATGTGACTTCTGGGTTAGGGCTAGTACCCAAAATGGCGGCACCTGTTTATTGTGGTACAAAAGCAGGATTACACATCTTTTCACAGTCTTTACGTCATCAATTGGATACAGTAAAAGTATTTGAAATTATTCCACCTTTAGTAGATACGAATATGACAAAGGGTAGAGGAAGTGGAAAAATTTCACCTCAGCAATTAGCTAAAGAATTTATTCAGAAGTTTAAGCGAAACCAGTATGAAATTAACATTGGAAAAGTAAAGCTATTGAAACTCATCAATAGAATTAGTCCTTCAATTGCTAGTAGAATTATGAAAGGAAATATATGATTTAGGGAAAAAACGGATATATTTAATTGTGTATCAAGTGTCAAATATCAAGCTAATATTTGAATATTTTAAAAACTACAAAGCGATAGAATGTTAAAAAGAACATTCAAGAAATCCTTGAAATCAGCACTATAGAAATGGCTATTAAGCTAATGAAACAATTTGAGCCCGAATGGTTAAAATTAAGTGAACTTCATGTAACCATAGACAAAGGTTATAGTGGGCGTAATTAGAAAATGTACCACGATATAAAAAAGAAGCAGAAGATGTTAAATTTATGGGATTACCACATTATCATAATAAAACAATACTTCTGCTATGGTTCAAGCACAAGAAATCTGTGAGAATAGGTTGTTAAAATTACAAGAATTTATCAATGATTCGTTTCAACGCATGCAAGCATTTAATTTTAAATCATTTGAACAAGATTTGACCGAATACCTTCATCATTTACATGATGATATAAGTGCTTCCATTTAATGTCGAATGCCACTTTTAAACAAGAAATAAACAACAAGAACAAGCAAAATATATTAAAAAACCTTAAAGCCTATTTATATATTTATGTAAGAGGCAAATTAACCAATTGATTCAAAAGAGTAAACAAATCAAGAATAAGATTCAAGCCATACAAATACAATTAAATTATTTTCAAATGCGATATGAACGATTTAGAGTATAGAATTGGCTCTATGGCAGCGGAATCGTCGATCCTTAGAGCTATTAAAAGCTATTAGAAGAATCATTAATTTACGCTTCAAACCTCCTTCTTCTTTTTGATTGGAAGAGCATTTAGAACCACTTTTTTTTTGTCCCGATAGCTATCAGGAGCTATATTTTTGGAAGGGTTTTCTTATAAAAATGAAATTACATTGATTGAACCGCAGAATATCGAATATTGAACCGCAGAAGTAAAGAATAAATCGAATAATAAAATTTGCTTTTAGCAAATTTTATTAGTAAAAGTTCAATATTCGATATTCTGCGGTTCAAAAATTCAAAATGATTTTTATAAGAAAACCCTTATTTTCAATAGTTGCTAGTAGTTCTTTATCTTGGTCTTCTTTTTTTGCTCCTTGAAAATAAAAAACTTCCAAACAATGAATACCTGTGCAGTACTCATTTAAAAATATTGATGACATATTTTAGCCACATATTGACTACGTTTATAGCCCGTTAATTTTGACAATCCTGAATTTAGTGTCTTTATTAAAGTAAATTGTACAAAATATTGTTTTCCAACCCAATCGCTCCATAATGAAAAATATACTAAAATGATATAATTTTGAACTTTATCCTCCTCTATAAAATCATGTGGATACTGTAACTTTACAGTATAGTACAATTTTATAAACCCCGATAGTCATCATCTATAAACGGATTTGGCATTTGAGGTTTTTTCGTGATCTAAAATTTAATATTAAAGATGAAATATATTTATAATATCATTATATTTTGGTTGATCTCAATCAATTGTTTCGCTCAAACAACATTTACATTGGCGAATAATCAAACGGGCATATTGCACCTTTATTTTAATATTCCAAGTGAAATGGGGTCGGGGGTTGCTTTTTTTAATTTGAATGGAGACAGTTATCAAGATTTGGTATTTACAGGCGGAGATGGTGATGATATTGTATATAAAAATTTAGGTAATGGGGTTTTTGAACAGTTGCAATCTACAGGAATCACCAAACCAATAAATGATAGAAGTTTAGGAGTAATAGCAGGAGATATTGATAATGATGGTGATGATGATATACTTATTTTGATGGAAGAAGACCTACCCAACCGATTGTATTTAAATAATGGGGATGAGACCTTTACGGATATTTCTGTAAGTTCGGGGATAGATAGAATATTCGATGGTTCTATAGAAGATCAGCAAAGTTTCTCTGCGGCGATGGGGGATGTAAATCAAGATGGTTTTTTGGATATTTATGTGTCTAATTGGATTGATGAGTTGGGGTTTATCTTTGATTCTATTACACACGATTTGACTGGATTTGCACATACAGGTGGAGCTAATCGTCTGTATATCAATCAAGGTGATTTAACTTTTTTAGAGGAGTCAGATAAATACGGTGTAGGAGATGAAGGTTGTGCCTTAGCTACGGTTTTTAGCGATCCCGATAATGATCAAGATGTTGATATTTTGACGGCTAATGATTTTGGAATGTGGGTGATTCCTGATGCTTATTACCAAAATCAATATCCTTTAGATACTTTTTATAACCTGAGTTCCGTATCGGGATTTGATTCTCAATTATACGGAATGGGGGTAGGCGTTGGGGACTATGATCAAGATGGCGATTTAGATTATTATAAGACAAATATTGGACGAAATGTCTTATTAAATAACTTAGGCAATAATCAATTTCAAGATACGACCGCTTTTGCAGGGGTAGAAGATGAATTTGTAACGGGGCAACCGCCACATCTAGCATCGGGATGGGGGGCTGGTTTTGTGGACATAGATAATGATTCTTATTTGGATTTGATAGTGGCAAATGGCAGAATTGGAAATGCTGGTTTTTTTCCAGCAGCAGACTCTATGCCTGATAGACTGTATAAAAACTTAGGAAATGGTACTTTTACAGATATTGCGAGTAGCTCCAATTTCTTAGATTATGGAATGTCAAGAGGCGTAGCGTATGGCGATATAGACAACGATGGTGATATGGATGTGATTTTAACCAATGTTTCGCATTTAAATTTATCTATTCCAGCTTATCCTGTGGTATTTAGAAATGATTTTCAAGACTCAAATCGAAATTGGTTAAAAGTACAATTGGAAGGAACAACAATTAATCGAAATGCTATTGGAAGTCATATCATAATTTATGTAGGTGGAAAATCATGGATACATGAAATTAATAGTGGTGGTCAAGGACATACTTCTCAACACTCTCGTATCGCTCATTTTGGCTTAGATAATGCAACAATGGTGGATAGTTTAATTGTAAAATGGAGTAATTCTAATATCCCCGATCAAGTTTACACGAATATCTCTGCTAATAAAATGATAAAAATCACAGAAGGACAAACTAATTATGATATACTGCATGGACCTGTCAGCACTAAACCCCTTACAACAAATCTTAAACAAGTCAACATCTTTCCAAATCCAGTACAAGATCAATTGAATATTGAATTAGAGTTAACCAAAAAAGAAAACGTTACGATTCAAATTTTAAATGGTTTAGGACAAGTCATTAAACAATTTCCTACACAGCAACTTACTGCTGGCACACATCAACTCAGATGGGATGTAACTACTGGAAACGGAACAAGAGTAAGTACAGGCTTGTATTATGTAGTTATTCAAACGGAAACGGGGCGATTGATTGAAAAAATTATTTCTATAAAATAGACAATATTTTATTTGCAAGAATAACCATTATAACATATAATGTATATATTTGTCTTATAGTGATTTAATTAAAATATTGTCAAACAGCT
>CAYLSF010000758.1:755-4245 GCA_964385675.1 uncultured Saprospiraceae bacterium | reverse complement strand
CTAAGTTATATTCACTTTTTAGGGCTTCAACTGCTTGTTCTTTTAAATGGGTTGGCAATGCCCTCTCAAAATTATTTGATTTGGGTTTCAACATATGATGTTCATAGGCATTTGCCTTTATTTGGTTCAGTAAAACAGCTCTACTCCAAGCCATTTCTATTGTCGCTTTCAGATAATATCCTCTCGCTTATCATCTTTGATTTTTTGAAAGATTAGAATATTTTGCCCCCAAGGTATTTGAAAGGCTAATTCTTTCAGTTCTTGATTGTCTTTGTATTCCAAGTGGAATTGACGCATTTTCCATAAATTCTGAGGAGAAAAGCCTTTTACACCATATGGCAATCGCAAGAAAAGAAAATGACTAAAAATGCCCAAATTTTATTTTGGAAGACAATTTTTTCGATTTGATTCAATGCAATTTTTTATAAAAAACAGTCTGATCTGCACTAAAATTGAGAATTTTTCAATTCATCAAAGAATAAAATTTGGCTGATTTTTTTCTTGCGATTGCCATATTTTACACCATCTATTACTCGATTTATATCTTTGGATAAATCTTCTACAATTTGTTTTCCCCAACCATGCTTCTTTTGGCTCTCTATTATCAACCTTCCAATCTCAAAATTCAGCGATAATTGATATTTTGTCAGCGTTCTATACGATTTCATTCTTGCTACTGAAATAGCATTGATTATCTTATCAAATAGAACTTTATAACTTTCAATTTCTTTAGGTTTCATACTTATTTCTAATTCTATCACAGTTGTGATAGTTTTTCACAATACTACAATTATAGCCTTTTTTGCGTATTATTTATATCCTCTTAGTGGCATCCAACGTTGGGGCGACTGATGCTGTCGGCACCAACCGCCGCTACAACTAGCTAGTTTACTAGCGACGTTGCTAGTGGCTGCTCGGTGCCGATAGTCAACAATCGCTTTGTTGTACGACCGTCCCTCACTTTCTGCTCCGCACTGGTCGAGTTGCGAAGTTCTTGGTCTAGCCTTGGGGAAGGCTCAACGATTTTAGAGCCCGCATAGGGCGACGCTGAGAACTTAGCCTTTCAACTGACGATAGCGTCAGTCGCCCCAACGTTGAACGCAATTTCGTAGCGGAGCGGAGGGATTGCGTTCAACGGTCTCGGCTAAATGACGTAGCCGCACATAGCGGCTATGGACATTTTAGCCTTTGTTGTGTGCTGTTTTCAAATTTAGTTCATTGATACTCTATAATCAGAAGGGGACATCCCTACTTTCTTTTTAAATAAGCGGCTAAAATATGGTGGATGCTCAAACCCTAAGGAGTATGCTATTTCCGAAACAGTTTCTTCACTATTCAACAATAAATTTTTCGCCTTCTCAATTAGATAAAAATGAATTTGTTCTTGTGCATTTTTTCCCGTTTCTTTTTTCAATAAATCGCTGAGGTAACTGGGTGAAAGATGTAAGGCTTTGGCAAAATATTGTACTGTAGGTAATCCTTCTGTTTCCATTTTTTCTGAATCAAAATACGCTTTTATTAATTGCTCAAATCGAGACAATAAATCTGTGTTTTGAGACTTTCGGGTGATAAATTGTCTGCTGTAATACCTTCTAATGTAGTTCAGCAGGAGTTCAATATTAGAAATTAAAACGTCTCGACTAAACTCATCAATGTTAGTAGCGCATTCCTTATCTATTTTTTCGACAATGGAATTTAGTGTTTCCTTCTCTTGTGCGGATAAATGTAATGCCTCGTTCGTTTCATAATCAAAAAAGCCATAGCTCGAAATTTTCCCATTCAACGCATGGTCTAAAATCAGGTCGGGATGAAAATACAATGCCCAGCCTTCAAAATCACCAATAGCAGTAGTTTCTGATACTTCTAATACCTGACTTGGCGCACATCCATATAAACTTCCCTCTGCAAAATCAATGAAACTTCTACCATATTTTAATTGCAAAGGAGATTTCGTTTTTAACGTTACACTATACAGATTGGCGGTTATTTTCACATTAGCCATTCCTTCGCTTACCCCTACTTTTGACAAATCGACTACAGCAACCAGCGGGTGTTTGGGTTTCTCCACCTCATAAGCGTCTAATAACTGAGTAATGGATTCAATATGAATAATACGGCTCATAATTACGCAAATGCTTGAATTAAGTTCTCACTTACTACCCATAGTTTTTTAGTAATGTCTCGATTTAGTGCCATCTCATTTGGTTCATTAACGACTGGATAGCCCCTCCAATTTCCCATTTTTGCAGGACCGTAATATTCTCCTCCTTTTACATTTAGGTCTGTTGCAGCTCGTAACGTTGGTAAAATACCCATTTCCAATTTTTGGGCAAAGAGGAAATTCATAATTTTTCCTTGTAGCCCCATATTGTTTTGCAAGTTTGTTGCCGTATAACCAGGGTGTGCCAAAACAGAAATGGTATTACTCCCTTTAGCTGTCAACCGTTTCTGTAGCTCTATACCAAACATCATATTTGCCAGTTTGCTTTGTGCATACGAACCCATTTTATCATAAGACTTTTCCCATTGCATATCATCCCAATAAATATCGGCTTTTCCCATTTTTGCAACCAAGCTACTCAAGGTAACAATGCGGGAATCGGCTGTATTTTCAAGGATAGGTAACAAACGCTTGGTCAATGCAAAATGTCCGATGTGGTTCGTGCCAAATTGCAATTCAAAATCTTGTTGGGTAGTTTGGCGAGTATTAGGCATCATGACCCCTGCATTATTAATCAGGACATCCAGTTTAGAAAATTGGTTTTTAAAATCATCGGCAAATCGTTTAACCGAATTTAAATCAGCCAAATCTAATTGCATCAAGGTTAAGTCTGCTTTTGGTACTTCTTTTTTAATAAGAGCTATAGCATTTTCTCCTTTGGTCAAGTTACGAGCGGTCATAATTACTTTCGCCCCTTTTCGAGCCAATTCCTTGGATGTTCCAAATCCCAATCCGCTATTTGCACCTGTTACTAAAAAAGTTTTTCCAACTTGCGAAGGCATATTTGCCGTATTCCATTTTGTATTCATCTTAAATCTATTTTATGCTTAAAAGATGATACAAAGATATATTCGATGCTGTGTTGACCCCTTATACTTTTTCTGGGTTGTTAGATACTTTTTCGTTTTCTTTCTAATAGCACACAACACCAGCAGCAACGACGGTGAAGGCATTTATGCCGAACTGGAAGCTGCTGCTATTGTTGGGTGCAGGTTTACATAAATGCTTCTAATTTTTTTAATGCTTTAAATGCTTCTAATTCTCGTAATTCACTATATTTTATAAGTTTTTCATACAATGCAATATTCATTTTTATATATCTTCTATCGTAAACTTTATCTGCATTTTTCAAAACGCTTAGAGTAATAATTAATCTTTCTCGTGTTACACTTTCAGTCTCCATGAAAAAGTTCGCAACTTTAGCAATAATATATGGAGATTTATAATAAGAAATCATCATATCAGCATCATAATGCCAAGGATTTTTTT
>CAYLSF010000758.1:0-720 GCA_964385675.1 uncultured Saprospiraceae bacterium | reverse complement strand
CTTCTTCTGTCATATATAAAAAACCTGACTTATAAACAAATTCACTTATTGTTAAATCAAATTCAGGTTTATCAATTATCAATTGTGCGATTTCTGGAATGGTTTGAATATCTTCATTTGATATTTCTCTAACTTTTTTCAAGATTTTATTAGTAAGCTGTTTTTGTTTATCGGGTTTACTTTTTGATTGAGCATATTCTATTTCTTTTCTGGACGCCTTCCTTATCACATTTTCAACTCTATACAATTTGTCTGATTTTAGTATTTCTTCAGGAGTACAATAATCTGAATTTTCTACTAATTCTATTCCTGCACTTTGATATGACTGAGCAATAAGTCTTGTACAGAATTGTCGATTAGGTTTACGAGCCTTACGCTGTTTATTTGAAAACCTTCTTGCTTCCTCTTGTGAATATTCTGTTCCTATTTTTTGTCGAGCAAAATATTCAACATTTTTGAGTGATTCAGATTGTTTTTTAAGCCTAAGAACTATAACATATTCAGTTTTATCAATCAGTAATCTTTGAATATTATCAGACTGTACGCCATCTCCGTCAGATTCTATGATACTGCCTACTCCGACATATAAAGCAGCATGAGAATATTGACTTTTAGTTAATTTACAGATTCTTTTAGATAGTGGATTGTTAAATTTCATTAAAATAATATCACCAATTTCGAGTTTCTCGAAGTCTATCAAGTACATATTGTATATTTTAG
>CAYLSF010000757.1:0-4248 GCA_964385675.1 uncultured Saprospiraceae bacterium | reverse complement strand
AAATGCAGTATTAGGGTATTTGATTGCGCTGTTTTTGCCCTGGTGGAGTGTCGTTATTGTATCTTTAATATTGGGCTATATGATGCGATTAAAGCCATTAGCTTCTTTTGCTGCAGGATTTGCGGGTATGGGAGCATTATGGGGCGGATTTGCAGGTATTTTAGATGCTCAAAATGGAGGGGTATTATCTACTCAAATTTTAGATTTATTTACGATTCCTTCTCCTGTGGTGATGATGTTGATTGTAACAACAATTGGCGGACTCTTAGGGGGCTTAGGTAGCGTAACAGGAGCATTTGGACGAGAATTGATAGAGGGAGAAGCGAAAAACTAAGAAATTTCGAGGTATTCAGACGATTTATATTTTTATAGGCGTTAGATATTTGATTTAAACCGTTATTTCGGTTACTTTTTATCAAAATTGTCTATAAATTTATATTTCAATCAATCATCAAACAATTTATTCCAATGAAAAAATCTACCTTTCAAGTGTGCCTAACCTTAGCGTTAGCTATAGTGATGTTTGTGGGAAACATTACAAAGATACAAGCTCAACGCTTAAATCAAATTAAACTAAATGATAACACGACTACACTAAATACGAATACGACACAAGCAGTACAACTGCAAGAAGGAACTGCCGAAGCACAGACTAGAAGTAAGTGTGCAGAATGTGCTAGATATGATAAAGAAAGTGAGGATTATACCAACGCAGGATGCAGAGCTCTTGAAGGATTATGTGAAAACCTTGGAAGAGGTGGAGGAGGTCCAATTATTATTGGTACTTCGGATACGATGGCTGTAGAATCAACTTCTGCGAATAATCGAAAAGCAGAGATTTTATACTATGAAAAATTTGATAAAGTTGTAGTGGCTTTAGATGGACTAAAAAAGACCTATCAAAATGTAACGACGACAGTTGAGGTATTTGGTAGCAATAAAAAGCTATTATATAGTAGTGCTAAAAAGCCTGTCAAGCATTACACTTTTAATAAAAAGAATAATAAACTAATGTCTTTAAAAGGAGAATTTGCGATAAAAAAATTATCACCTGCTCAAAATGACGTTTTAGCAGTATCTGTAAAGTTAAGAAAGATGAAGCCACAAAAAGGTATGGTAAAAGTAACCGTTAAAGCAATGAATCCTAAGACTCGTAAAATGATGACGATTCAAACACTAGGTAAAAACGTATATCTAAAGTAGCACTAAAGTAGCACTAAAGTAGCACAAGCATTCCTGCTTCTCTTAAATAAAAATAAAAACAGGCATTCTTGCAAAAGCAAGAGTGCCTGTGTCGCATTATGACAATCTATCAATACATATCACTAGGCGTTAAATGGAGTTTTATTGGGATAGTTTTTCTAATGGTAATACCAATATCAAAGTCCAACGAAACCACAAAACCAATAGATGATGAATTGATCATATATTTTGATTCATTAGGGGAATACTATTGTGGAAAAGATTTAGATAGTACCATCTTTTTTTATAAAAAACTTCAAGCTGTATTTGGTAAACAAAAAGCATGGAAAGATTATGCAGACGTTAATTTAGATATTGCTACTTGTGCATTTAATAACCGAGTAGCGGATTCTATGTATATGTATTTACAACGTTTTCAAGAAGCTACTAAGCAATATCAGATTCCAAAAAATGATGCTTTATTTATTCAATATCATCAATCATTAGGGGTCTTTTATTATCAAAAAGGGGATTTTCAACAAGCGATAGAGCAAACCGAAAAGGCTTTAAAAATTCAAAATGAACTGAATCTTACCGATTCTACGTCAAGTACAGAAATTTACTTGAATTTAGGAATGATGAGCATTCAAAGTGGCGATTATAGTAAAGCTGTAGACTTTTTTAATTATTCTACTCAATTTGCTCCTCACAATTGGAAGAGAGAAAAACATTATGCTTTGGCGATTGCTTATAATAATTTAGGGTTGGCTTTTATTAACCAAAAAAAATATAACAAGGCAAAATTTTATTATCAAAAAGCATTAGGTATTTATCAACATCCAATCAATCAAAATAATGATATTTTAAAAACTAGTACGCCAAATGTACTGGGCAATCTAGCACAGGTATTTACAGAAATAGAACAGTATGATAGTGCATCATTATTTTTAAATCAAGCATTAAGACATCCTTCATACAAAAGAGTAGAGGGAGGACTTTATAATTTTCTAGGCTATAATGACCTAAAAAGAGGAAACTATAAACAAGCCTTAAAACACTTAAATATTGCCCTAAACAAACGAATAATTCGCTTTGGATGGAAACAACCTCGAATTACATCTACGTTAAATCATATTGGCAATACTTATTTTGAATTGGGTGATTTTGAAAAAGCGTTGCAATTTTATCAAAAATCATTGACAAGTGGTTTGGTGGATTTTAATGATAGTTTGGATGTGAGTACCAATCCAAGCTTAACCTCTATTTTATCAGAACGGTATGTCTTAAACGCTTTGATAGGAAAAGCTAAAACATTTAAACAGTCCTATCATCAAACACAAGACATTCAATCCCTCAAAAAAGCCTTAGAAAATTATCAGTTAGCGATTCAATTGATTGAAATATCAAGGCGAGGGTATAAAGCAGAAGGCTCAAAACAATTTTTAACGGAGTCGGCGTTACCTGTCTTTGAACAAGCTATTGAAACAGCGTATTTGTTACATCAGCAAACGCAAGAAACAGAATATATCAATGTTGCCTTTCAATTTGCAGAGCAAAACAAAGCTGTTTTATTATTGGAAGCCTTAAAAGATGCGGATGCTAAAACCTTTGCAAATATTCCTGATACCTTATTAGCCAAAGAACGTCAATTGCGATTGGATTTGACCCATTATGAGAAAAAACTTTATCGAGCTCAACGCTTAAAAGATAGCGTTGCCATTGCAGAAGCGACGGATTATTTATTTAGAATAGGGGAGGAGTACGACTATTTTATAGAAGCATTGGAGGCGGATTATCCTGAATATTATCAATTAAAATATAATACACAAGTTGCGACTATTGAGGCAATTCAAAGCGATTTATTACTGGATGATGAAGGCTTTATAGAATATTTTATGGGGGATAGTAGTTTGTTTGTGTTTAGTATTACAGCCAATCAAACTGACTTGCTACAAGTCAAAAAAGAAGCAATTTTTGATACGCTAATTCAAGACTTTAGACATAACTTAACTGATGCTAAAACGATACAAACGAATCTACAACAAAGCGTAAAAATGTATGGGACATTAGGATATGATTTATATGAAACGTTATTGCAGTCGAGTATAGAGGATATGCCTAAAAATATCATGCTTGTCCCTGATGGAAATTTAGGATATATCCCGTTTGAGGCATTGATTCATACACCCTATGAACAAGGCGATAATTTTCAAACCCTAGAATATCTAATACAGGATTATAATATCGCTTATGCGTATTCTGCTACCTTTTTGTTGGATATGTTGCAGCGTAAGACACAGCGAAATACTCAGAAAGGATATGGCGGTTTTGCCGCAGCGTATGAAAGTGAGGGAACGCTTGAGTCATCAAGAGGTGGCATCGCCATGCGTAATGGAATTGCACCGTTACCAAATGCAATAAAGGAAGTAGAAGCTATTGCTACCATGACTAATGGAACAGCTTATGTAAAAGATAAAGCTTCCGAGCGAAATTTTAAAAACAACGCAAGTCAATATCAAATTTTACATTTCTCTATGCACGGATTTTTAGATGACCAAAATCCTATGTTTTCCTATCTTCAATTTACACCAACTACAGACACATTAGAAGACGATCAATTGACGGCATTAGAGATTTATAACTTAAATATCAATGCAGAATTAGCGGTATTAAGTGCGTGTAATACAGGGTTTGGAACAATCCGAAAAGGGGAGGGGGTAATGTCTTTGTCTCGTGCTTTTGCGTATGCAGGTTGTCCAAGTTTAGTGATGAGTTTGTGGAGTGTGCCTGATCGTTCTACGAGTGAGATAATGACGCAGTTTTATCAGAATTTGATTCAAGTAAATACCTTTAAACATGATGCACTCCGTCAAGCAAAATTAACCTATCTGGAAGAAACGGATGCTTTACTGGCTCATCCATTGTTTTGGGCGGGGTTTGTACCGATGGGGGATATGCGTCCGATTGAGTTGCAGCAGCCGTTGGCTTGGTGGATTTGGGGAATTGGTGGATTGGTGGTTTTGGGACTTTTATTTTTCGTAAGTAGAAAATATTAAAGTCAGTTCT
>CAYLSF010000756.1:0-4259 GCA_964385675.1 uncultured Saprospiraceae bacterium | reverse complement strand
TAAAATGAGGAATAGCTAAATTTTAGTATTACAGAAAAGTAAATTTTAACGAATTAGGTAAATTTGACCAGAATAAGCAACTATCACATCATCATTATATTTCACACTAACTATCCATGCAAAAAGGTTAGGATTCATCGGTTTGCTATTTAAAGTTCCGTCCCAACCAAAGGAGCTATCATTTGGAGGTGTATTTGATTTTTCAAAAATGAGTTCCCCCCATTTATCAAAAATTTCAAACGAAACAACTTCAATTAAATCATCTCCACCTTGAATATAAAATATATCATTAATACCGTCATTGTTAGGCGTAAATGCAGAAGCGGTAAAAAAACTTCTAGGTCGCAACACTTGTATGGTTACATTATCGGATGCTTCACAGCCATTTTCATCCGTAACCACTAGAGTATAGTTTAAACTTTGAGTGGGTGTACTTATTGGAGTGGGGCAATTAATGCAGCTTAAAAAGTCGGCAGGAAACCATTGATAACTCACATTGGTATGATTTGATACTATATTACTAGACAATTGAGTAGATTCCCCAAATTCAATAGTCACATCACTACTTGCATTAATCAATAAAGGATCAGGTTCGATAATTTCAAATGAATCCACATATTCACATTGATTAGAATCAATTACGGTAATTTGATAAGTACCTGCTCCTAAATTTTGAAATTGATTTACAGAAGCCAAATCAATATCATCCAAAATATATTTATAGGGTGTTGTTCCATTTTGACCTGTATAAACAATACTTCCATTTTGATTCCCAAAACAATCTATGTGTTCAAGATTAACAATCGTTCCCCCTAAATCACAGGAAATAGTGGAGCATATAATCGTATCTGAAGGGTTTGAATTACAAATCACATACTCTCCCAAAGCCCTTACTAAAAATTGCACATCAATATCAGACTCTAGCCCGCTAAGGATATGCAAGTTTTGTCCATTCGCATTTTGCCAAGTCAAACCTCCATCAATACTGACTTCATAACCTATAGCATTAGGTACGGTATCCCAACCTATTCCAATTTCAACTGCATTGGCATAAACACATTCAACAGTAGGTGTATCGAGCGGTTCTTCTTCTCTCACAAATATTAAAAAGGTAGCTGTACTACAAGGGGAAATAGGAACTTGTAATTCAATAGTTTCAAAAGAATCTTCTACCATATCATCTATGGGTATAATATTAAAACTCACATTGGTATCTCCTTGTAAAATCGTAGCACTTTGGGGCAAAAAATTGTAATCTACGCCATTAATTGCTGTACCTTTTAGGGTATAAGGAATGGTCAAATCTTGCTCTAAAGGTTGAAAGAGTTGAAACGTCACTATGGCTTCATTACACCCCTCTACTATCGTTGAATCTTTGGGCATATCGACTAATACTTCAAAGCTATTCGTTGTAAAACTATTCGCTTCTAAAAAAACACCTGAATCAATAAAATGATCTACCGCATCCGCTACCGCTAGTTTAATATGGTAAGTAGAACAAGGTGTAACCGCAGCTACCGCTTCGAGTACAACCGTCATCCCATTAAATTCAACATGATTTCCCCCTACATTATCCACATATAGATTTGTATTAGACAAAGAACCATTTGGCGGTTGGCAGTTGGTTAAAACGCCATTTACACCAACTGCACCATTATTAATAGAATTAATAGCAACAGGAATAGTAGTATTGGGAATTTGTGCAATATTAGTATTAGTATGACCAGGACCAGTCAAGAGAAAAGCAAATAAATCATTAAACTCCGAACAAGTGTAATCATTATATTCCTCCGAAGCAAAGACATATCTAAATCGAATAGAATCCCCTGTTGGAATAAAATCAAATTCTAAAACGGCGGCATCAAACGTATTCTCTCCTACTATATTAGATAAATCGGCATCTCCACCTAAACATAACCCTTCATTGACACAATCTGTAGAAAAGGAAGTAAAGAAAGGCGTGTTATTAATAGGCGTAGAAGCATCATCTGCATACCCTGTTGATAGTATAATTCCCTCGGAAATCCCTAAATTAGAATTGGAGTTGGTAAAATACCCTAATTGTCGATTAATGGTTGAAGCTCCTAAAGTTACATTACTTACCTCAAGTCCTCCTCCTATTAAAAACTGTTCAACTAATTGTTGGGGCGTATAGGTTGTATTATCCACTAATAGCTGTGCAGATAAATTGGTTATACTTATCCAAAATATTAAAATCCACCAAAGGTAGGTTGGATGGTTTTTCATAATGAAGTTAACTAGACAATTAGTGTGATGAATCTATACTTTTCACTTTGTTTCCTTATTAAACGTAATATTTAAGAATTTTGTACCTCGTTCTGATTTTTTTATTTAAAATTAAAAACGTAAACTAATCCCTAATTACTCGAAAACTAATATACGTTCATCTAAAAAATACTATGATATCACAACGAATAACTAATTTCACATCCAATTAATTTTGAGCAGTTAAACTTAAAATCACTTAGTTTATAATTTGAACACATTTATCAAGTACTATAATTAGATAATTTAATTATGAAGCAATTTTTCAAATTTGTATTCGCCTCATGTTTAGGCACAGCATTGGGATTATTTTTATTGTTTGGACTTATTTCATTGATTATCTCCACACAAATCAGTAATTCTCAAAAAGCTGATAAAGTAAAAACCAACACCGTTTTAAAATTAACCCTTAATAATGCTATTCCAGAGCAATCTAACAATGTACAAGTCAATCCTTATGAATTTAATACAGATAAGACCTTAGGGTTATTAGATATGGTAGATGCTATTGAAAGAGCCAAAGAGGATGATAATATCAAAGGAATTTATTTGGAATTAGCGAATCCACAAGCTGGTTTTGCTTCACTTTCTGTATTGAGGGACGCCTTAGAAGATTTCAAAGAAGATGGAAAATTCATTGTAGCCTATGGTGATTATTATTCTCAAAGAAGTTACTATTTAGCTTCTACGGCAGATGAAATTTATGTTAATCCAATAGGGGGTGTTGATTTTGTAGGGTTTGGAGGACAATTAATGTTCTATAAAGGAATGTTAGATAAGTTAGGCGTGAAGATGCAAGTATATTATGCGGGTAAATTTAAATCTGCAACTGAGCCATTCCGTCGTACTAATATGAGTGAAGAAAACCGTTTGCAAACTCGCCAGTATTTGGAGCAAATGTATAGCATTATGTTGGAAGATATTTCTAAATCTAGAAATATATCAGTAGATAAATTGCGTGAAATAGCTGATACTTATGCCCTAAGGAATGCAGAAGACGCTATACAACAGAAGTTTGTAGATAAGGCGGTTTATAAAGATGAAATCATTGATATATTAAAGAAAAAATTAGGAATTGATAAGGATAAAGACATCAATGCTATTTCTATCGCAGGATATGATGCTGCTAATCCAGAAAAGAAAAGTTACAAGGAAAAAGACAAAATTGCTTTAGTCATTGCAGAAGGAACAATTGTAGGCGGTGAAGGTGAAAATGGCTCAACAGGTGGTGAGAAATATGCTAGAATCATTCGTGATATTCGTAAAGATGATAAAGTAAGAGCAATTGTTATCCGTGTAAATTCTCCAGGTGGTAGTGGATTAGCTTCTGAAAAAATTTGGAGAGAATTAACACTAGCACAAGAGCAAGGTATCAAAGTAATTGCCTCTATGGGTGATTTGGCAGCTTCGGGAGGTTATTATATTTCTTGTATGGCAGATACCATTGTAGCAGAACCGAATACTATTACAGGTTCAATTGGTGTATTTGGTACAATTCCAAGTATGGAAGGCTTCTTAAGAGATAAAGTTGGAATCACTATGGATACTATCAAAACAGGAAAATATTCTACAGGAATTTCTCCTTTTATGGATATTTCTGATGATGAAGGTAAAATCATTCAAGCTGGTATTGAAGAGTTTTATGCAACTTTCTTGAAGCGTGTAGCAGATGGACGTAAAGGATTAGATACTGCTGCTGTTCATGAGATAGCACAAGGTCGAGTATGGACAGGTAAAAGAGCTAAAGAAATTGGTTTGGTAGATGTTTTAGGTGGACTAGATGATGCTATGGATATTGCTGCTGATATGGCAGGTCTAGATAAGTATCGAGTAGTAGAGTATCCATCAGTGAAAGATCCTATGCAACAAATCATTGAAGAGCTAACAGGGCAAAAAGATAAAAATGCTGCTGCAAAAGCCTTAATTAAGCAAGAATTAGGTGATATGTATAAATATTATGAGCAAATGAAAAC
>CAYLSF010000755.1:0-4261 GCA_964385675.1 uncultured Saprospiraceae bacterium | reverse complement strand
TAGCAGAGCAAATGGTATGCATTATTGGGATTTGAATCAATCTAAACCTTCTATATCAAATTCAAAACTCTCACTTTCAAATAATTCTCTTATCATTGATGTCATTTCTTGGCAAGAACAGCTATTGGTGCTAACACATAAAGATGGTATTTTTTCTTATGATGGAGCAGGTAATCGAGTGCCATGGCTTCTTAATGATAATGGATTCATCAAAAAGAATCGAATCAATTGTGCTTTACAAATTGATAACGACAGATTAGCTATAGGCACACTTTCAGGAGGTTTATTTATAGTCAATCGTCAAGGAAAAATTCTGTATCATTTGGATGTAAATAAAGGATTACAAAGCAATGATATATTGGATATTTTCCTAGATGGTGCTGGAAATTTGTGGTTAGCTTTAACAAATGGAATTGATTACATTGAAATAGGCTCTGCGTTTTCTATGGTGAAGCCTGATGGCAACCTAGATGGAACAGGTTATGCCGTCGCTATCTATCAAGATGATATTTATTTTGGGCTGTCCAACGGATTATATTTTACGCAGTGGACAGATTATTACCATCCCCTTAAAAACCAATCCTTTGAACTCATTAATAATACCAAAGGACAAGTTTGGAATTTAGATGTGCATAACGACAATTTGTTATTAGGACATCATGAAGGGACGTTTCGTATTAACCAAAAACGTGCAGAACAATTATCAAATCTCCCTGGTGCTTGGAAATTCTTATCCTTAAAAGATAATGATGATCTATTGCTAAGTGGAACTTACAATGGATTAAGTCTTTTTGAATTTCAAGACCAAAAATGGGCTTTCAAAGGAGAAATTGGTAATATGATAGATGAATCTTGTCGAATTATTGCACAAGATGAAGAGGAAAACATTTGGGTGGCACACCCCTATCGAGGAGTTTATAAAATCATATTAGATATAACGAAAGAAAAGGTAAAGTCTATTAAGTTATACAATAAAAATAATGGATTTCCTTCAAATTGGGTTAATGTGTTTAAGATTCGAGAGGGATTAGTTTTTACCTCTACAAGTGGCGTTTACACCTATGATACAGCACAAGATACCTTTAAAGTATCTCCAAAATGGATGGAAATTATAGACTCCACTTCTTTTGTACAAGAATTGGTAGAGGACAATGACGGAAATGTTTGGTTTGTGATAGATGGAGAAGTAGGATTATTTAAAATTAGGGACTATGGTATTGATAAATATGTAGAAAAGAAAGTGTTTCCACAATTAATGAATAAACTCGTTGGGGGATTTGAAACGATTTTTCCGTATGATGCAGAAAATGTATTCTTCCCGATTGAACAAGGATTTATGCACTTCAATCCTACACTATATGGTATATCTGATACCTTATTTCATGTCCATCTGCAAGAAGTAAAACTAGGAGATTCTACGGTAATTTTTGGCGGTTGGTCTAATGAAAAATGGGAAATGCCTTCGTTTTATCCCAATCAAAATGCCTTTACATTTAAATATGCTGCTTCTGATTACAGTAGTTTCAATCATGTAACATTTCAGTATAAATTAATTGGTTTGGATACCGACTGGTCAACTTGGACAACAAAGAAAAGTAAAGAATATACTGCCCTCCCCTCTGGAAATTATGAGTTTCAAGTAAGGGCTAAAAATGTTTTTGGACAAATCACCGCTACCAAGTCCTTTGAATTTAATATTCGCCGCCCTTGGTATGCTTCTATTTTAGCAATCATTATATATACGATATTGATTATCGCTACTCTAGTAGGATTAATCTGGATTCCGCAACGTCGATTTGAGTCAGAACGAGCTTTATTAAAACAAGAACAAGAGAAAACGCTTCAAGAAACCACTCAAGAATATCAAAAAATAGTCGCTCAAAATCAAGCTGAGATTTCACAATTACAGCAAGAGAAATTGAAAAATGAAATTCAATTTAAAAATCAAGAATTGGCAACAACGACGATGCACTTAGTGCAAAAAGGGGAATTACTCAATAAATTGAAGGAAAATCTCAATAAGATGCTGGGGACTACGAATGACCCAAAATTGAAAAAAGAAATCCGTTCTACCATTCAGTTATTAACTCAAAATGCCCAACTCGAAAAAGATTGGGAACAATTTGCACAATATTTTGATGAGGTGCATGTGGATTTCTTGAAAAGGCTGAAAGATGAATATCCACAATTAACACCAAAGGATCAGCGTATGTGTGTTTATCTCAAAATGAATTTATCTACAAAAGAAATCGTACCATTAATGAATATCTCCGTGAGGGGTGTAGAAGTAAGTCGCTATCGCTTGCGTAAAAAATTAGGATTAGATAGTAATGTGAATTTAAATGAATTTATGATGAAGTTTTAATTAAACGTGTTGATGTGTTGACGTATTGATGTACTGATATTCAACAATATGTCAACACATCAATATATTAACACGATAAATGCAATACCGTATATTACCTATAATTGTTTTACTAATAGGTTTTCAGTTTAGTGCCTTAGCACAAGTCACCAATCTTTTTGATGATTTTGAAGGAAGTGGAACAGTTAATACTTGGTTTGGGGATAATTGTGATATGGATATTAGTTTAACTAATCCATATCAGCAAGGAGATAATACTTCGGCTACCGTAATGGAGTATCATGATGTAGGCGGACAGTATGCCAATGTTCAATTTACCACTTCCACTACTTTTGATTTAACAACTTATGCTACTTTTTCTTTGAAAATCTATGTGCCTTCAAGCGGGATTACTGGAAATTCACCGAATCAAATTGCCTTAAAATTACAAGATGGGGCATTGGGAAATTCTTCCTGGACAACGCAATGTGAAATTATTAAACCGATTGTATTGGATCAGTGGCAAACCATTACATTTGATTTTGCGAATGATAGTTATATCAATTTAGATCCCGCTTCATTACCACCTACACAGCGTACAGATTTTAGTAAAATCGTGATCCAGGTCAATGGTGAAAATAACACCGATCACGTTTTGGCTTACTTAGATGATTTCTTGTATGATGAGACGACAACGCCTCCACCAACAACTAATTACACCTTAATTTGGTCAGATGAATTTGATATAGATGGGGCTGTTGACCCTTTAAAATGGCATCATCAGACCGTTATTCCAAATGGTAATAGTTGGTTTAATGGCGAGATACAACATTATACCAATCGAATTGACAATGCAGAAGTTAGCAATGGAACATTAAAAATAATTGCAAAAAAAGAAACCTACACCAATCAAGGTATCACCAAACAGCATACTTCTGCTCGCTTAAATTCTAAATTTGCTTTTAAATATGGTAAAGTAGAAATTAAAGCAAAATTACCATCAGGGGCAGGAACTTGGCCCGCGTTATGGACATTGGGTAAAAATATTACAGAAACAGGAGCGTACTGGCAAACGCAAGGATTTGGAACGACCTCTTGGCCCGCCTGCGGAGAGTTAGATATTATGGAGCACTGGGGCACCAATCAAAATTTTGTACAAAGTGCCATTCATACCCCTTCTAGCCATGGAAATACCGTCAATAAAGGTGGTAGAGTTGTAGGTACAGCCTCTTCTGCATTTCATGTTTATACGATGGAATGGACAGAAGATAAGGTAAAATTTAGTATTGATGGCATCCCACATTACACGTATGAGCCGCCTATAAAAGATGCTTCTACTTGGCCTTTTGATGCAGAACAATATCTTATTTTCAATGTAGCCATTTTACCAAGTATCGCCTCTAACTTCACACAGGCAGCAATGGAAATTGACTATGTACGGGTCTATGAAGAAGATCCCGTTTCTACTCAACAAATTGAAGCTAAAGCACCATTAAATTATTTTCCGAATCCTGTTGATGATGTGCTCCATATTACATTAGAAGAAAAAAGCGGCAGTACTGCTACTGTAAATATATTTACCATTGATGGTAAATTGGTTAAAAGCAATC
Organism: uncultured Saprospiraceae bacterium; assembly: GCA_964385675.1. Lineage (GTDB taxonomy): Bacteria > Bacteroidota > Bacteroidia > Chitinophagales > Saprospiraceae > CAYLSF01. Next base: position 307 of record CAYLSF010000755.1, on the reverse strand, counting down.
AAGTTATAACACAAGGTAGTCAATTAACTATCAAAGACTTAAAAAGATTAAACGAAGGATTATATTTCATTACAATTCATATAGATACTTCAACGTATCGCTTAAAATTTATTAAGGGATAGTGGTCAGTTCCCGATAGCTATCGGGATAGTGATTCGTAATTAGCCCAAAAACTAATTACGAATCACTAGTAACTAATCACTAACCACTAATCACTATCCCGATAGCTATCGGGAACTAACTCAGCTGTTTTCGGTTTAGCTTTTTTAATATTTGTAATAATTTGTAAATTAAATACATCCATTTT
>CAYLSF010000754.1:0-4262 GCA_964385675.1 uncultured Saprospiraceae bacterium | reverse complement strand
TATAGCACTTCCTCAATATACCTATCATTTATATTACGACTTAGAATAAAGGAATTGAAGCCAAATGCACTTGGGCTTCAAAATAGATCTACTATGCAAAAAATTACACCAAGACATGACTAAAGACTTATACAAATCAGTAATAATATTACTCATAAGTGTATGCACAACACAATTCGTACAAGGGCAAGATATTCACTTTTCGCATATCAAAGCGACACCTACATTTATTAATCCTGCTATGACAGGACTTTTTAACGGTCATATTCGCTTTACTGCTAATTATAGAGGTCAATGGAATGCCTTTACAAATGGCTATAGAACCATTGCTGCTTCAGCAGATATGCGGGTTAAAGATTTAAAAAGTTCAATATTTGGTGCAGGTGTGAGTGTTTTTGCAGATAAAGCTGGTGATTTAAATTTTTCAACAAATTCATTAGCTTTAAATGCTTCTTTTATCCAATTATTAGGTAAAAAAACATGGGCGAGTTTTGGCATTCAAAATTCATTAACCCAAAATAGATTCAACTTTTTGGATGCTAAAACACTCCAACAGGAAACTGCCGATTTTTCTCAAAATGTTTTTTACTGGCATTTATCTTCAGGATTGGCTCTAATGCATGAATTAAAAAATGGAAATCTACTTTACATAGGTACTTCTGTATTTCATATTAATCGACCAGATGTATCCTTTTTGGGTACAGGAGCATTTACTGATCCTTCTGCAGCAGAGTTGTTAGATATAAAATTATCTATTCATGGTGGTATGGATATGAATTTATTTCGTTCGTTGGAATTAAGAGCAGCATTTTTATTCATGGATCAAGGTCCACATCGAGAAATTTCAGTAGGTTCATTTTTAAAATACACCGAAGATTTTCAATTTTTAAATAGCGATAAAACCGCCAAATTATACTTAGGAGCATGGTTAAGATGGTATTCTGAAATTGATACAAGTGGTGCAGATGCTTTAATTGCTACGGCTAGATTAGACATTAATAATACGTCTATTGCTATTTCCTATGATGTAAATATCTCTACACTTACAAGAATTAGTTCAGGACAAGGCGGTTTTGAATTGTCTATTGTGAAAATTTTAAATAAAAAACGCAAGCGAGTAGGTAATCATAAATTGAAGTGTCCTGCTGATTATTTTTAAAATCTTCTATCAGTTGCCGTTCGCCATTTAAAAGCTACTTGACTTACTGCTCGTTGAGTGGCTAATATGCCATCTAAATGATCACATTCATGTTGCAACAATTCTGATAAATCGCCATTTAGTTTCCACGTTTGCTCTTGCCAATTTTCATCTCGGAAAGTCAAGGTACAAGTTTTATGGCGTTTTACTTTGACCAATAAATCCGGAAAACTTAGACAATCATCCCACAATTCGTATTGCTCTTCACTATGATTGGTCAATACAGGATTGAACATAGGAACGGGTTTATCTATGTTCAAATAAACCAATCGCTTCATCACACCAATTTGTGGTGCCGCTATCGCTCTACCTGCATGATAAATCGCTCTAAATTCCATCAAAATATCATGTAAATCTTGAATTACAGGCTGTAAACTAGTAATTTCATTTTGCTCTACGGCAGTCGAAATCTCATATAACTTTGGGTGTCCTAGTTTTAAAACTTTATTGAGTTTTTTCATTTTCAATCTTTACTATTTTAAAATTTAAAACTTCTAATCCAGATTTTTCAAGGTCTTTAGATAGTTCTAATTGAATATGTTGACCAAAAGGTATCAAATCATTGTCTATTTCATGATATGTTTTAAATCTTGCCTTCGCTCGAATCGTACCCTCAACTAATTTTTGAGCCATTTTTTGAATTTGATTTGAAACCTCCTCTGTTGTTTTACCGCCAAAATATTCCACTACGGATTCCAATTGTTTTCTTTCTTGACCATACGCTAAAGTCATAAATAGGGTTATATCTGCTTTTATATTATCTTTTGTTAGCGTATTTTTAATCTGATATTCAAATTCTTTAGCCGTTATATCTAAATATTCTATATTTTCTAATATTGGAATCATAAAAGCAGCTCCTCCTTTTACGAAACGATAGCCTCTAACTTTTTTTTCTTCAGTTTCTTCGTCTATCCATTCAAATCTTCTTCCAAATATAACTCCTAATTGATGTGTAGGTATTTTAATATAACATTTTCGTATAATTAATATTAGAGCGATAATTGTTAATACCATTACTAAACACATAATACCCGCAAAAATAAAAAACAAACTGTCAGATGAAGATTCCATAAGCTATTGGATTTAAAACTAAATAGTAACTTGAAGATATAAAATTCTAAGGGTTCTAGCTAAAACTACACGAATGTAGGGTTAAAATACATACTTTCTATAGTAGATTATCACCGTACTAAAAATGCGATGCAATATATTTTCAATATAAGCAATTATAAAACTAATCTTCCCGATTATAAGGCACTACAATACAAACCCCTTTTCGTTTGCGAATCACTTTTACTCTACTATGATTTGGAATAATTTGATTGTTAGCACTTTCGGCTCTAAATAACTGACGCTGCTGAGCCACATCAATCATAATTTGCCCCATACCCTCCGATGGAATTTCTAGCATGACCTTCCCTACCCTACCGATGATTTGTGGATCACGAGAATGATAAATTGTTTGTTTATAGACATAAACTAAGCCTCGATACACAATATACCCTGAAGAAAATCCAGATACTAATCCTAAACCAAAACTCTCCCAAAAAGACCATTCTAAATATAAAAATGCAATGTTACCCGTTACACCAAATACTAACAAAACCACGCGTAAAATCCTAAAAGACAAAAAACTCGGAACGGGGACATCAAATTCTCCAATGGGTGTATCCAAAAAAATACTCGGTAATTCTCCACTTATTACATCATCAATAGCACCGTCAAAACGTGGCATATCTCCCTGATCCAATAGATCATCTGCACTATCTAAGAAATCTCCCAAACCACCCGCACCTACAATAGAGTTGAGTACAAATCCTACTAGTAGTAAAAATGCACCAACCAGGGAACATACCATAAAAAATAACTCACCATTTGCTTCTAAGACATCCATAATTGTTGAAAATCACAAATTCCAAACCTGTCTTTGTCGGCAGACAGATTCCAAAATCAACCTTACTAAAACACAGAAGATACAATCAATCCTGTTAAGATACCAATAGCTGTTCCGCCTAATCCCCACATCCATTTTTCACGACTCAATTGTTTTTTAGCATCATCCAAATATTGAATAGAGCGATTTAAATTAGATTTTGTAGAGTCTAATCGCATTTCTGCCGATTTCAATTTAGCAATATTCTCTGATAAATCATCTACTACAACATCTAAGGCGACAGAAACGGAATCTCCAATATTTGTCATCGTATTATTGCAATCTCGCAAATTTTCTTTTAACAAACTGATTTGTGCCTTATATGAACGAATCAAGCTATCTCGAACAGAATTATCCATTAAAATAATTGCATTTTTAGATTGTTCATACAGCGATAAGCGAAGGGAATTTACTAGATAAGCAGTATCCGCTTTTATCAATACCGTATCGCCTTTTAACAACTGTACCGTTTTTTTATAATAGGCGTCATTAGATACATCAAAACTGTAAAAATTTTGATTAATGGTATCTAGTACCTGAGCATTAGATGAGACATTTATACTTATTGTGAATAAAATACTCAATAGTAATATTCGCATTATTTTAATCATTTTTTATACCGAAATAGTTTACATTGACTAATAACTAATCCACTAAGCAACCAATAACTATAATTCAATTGATTCCTATTGTAGTTTTTTCAATTCCATTTTAAGGGCATCTATATTCATCTGCTCCTCTTTCAGCTTTAACTCTAGACTCCTTATATTTTGGTTGGATAGTCGTATTTGCTCTTGAATAGCCCTAGAGCGAATTCTGTAATCTCTCTGAATATTTGCGATACTTGTATTCAATTTGACCAATTTAACTTTAGTAGTATCCAGATTATCATATACATTCTTAATTTCCACTTTTGCACTGTCTATTCGTACAATAGCAGTTTGAATTTCACCAATAGCTTCATCAATCAATTCTTTAGCAGAAGGGCCTTTATTCCAATAAGCAAATACACTCATAAATAAATTAGCAATCAACAATATTATTATTGTACTAATTAACCACTTTATTGTTTTTCCATTTAGTTCCATACCATCGTTTTGTCTATTCTTGCAATTTATATTTAAAATTAGG
>CAYLSF010000753.1:0-4266 GCA_964385675.1 uncultured Saprospiraceae bacterium | reverse complement strand
CAACTAAAAAACTTATTACTATCTCCTTGACGCTAATCCGATAGCTATCGGGACGTCTAAACCTGTCTGCCGAACAGGCAGGTCAAAATTGATTGACGTAATTTTGGTCAATTTATTTTATACCTGTTCCTAGTAAATAAACTATTGAATGTATTTATCATAAAATTCTTCAAAAGCATCTAACTGAAAGTTATTCGCTTCTTTAGCAATTGTGGTATTCGGCGAACCGACTTCAAATCCATGATAGCCCCCCTTAAAGATTTTAAATTTAACGGGAACAGAGGCTTTTTTTAAGGCATTTATATAAGCTACATTCTCATCATAAAATGGTTCTAAATCCCCCACAAAGCTTATCGTTGGTGGGAATCCATTGTAGTCCCCATTCAACGCAGGAGAGGCATAGGCGGGTATTTCACCTTTAATATTTCTTAGATAAAGTCCCCAAGCTCTAGCATTAATATTGGCATCCCACATTGTAGAACCTTGCATTTTTGAAGATGCTGTTATCATCCTATGATCGAGCATGGGATAGATAGGCATCTGAAAAGCAAGATTGACGGCTTTAGTATCACGAACCTTTAGCGTAACTGCAGCAGTCATTCCTCCGCCTGCACTATGTCCTGCAATGATAAAGTTATTGGGATCAATATTGAGTTCTTCCGCATTATCGCGCATCCATAAAAGCGTATCGTAGCAATCATTAAACCCCGCAGGAAATGGATCTTTCTGAGATAGCCGATAGTCAGGGGCAATGATAACGATCTTTTTTCTTTTGAGTATATCTGCATAAAAAATATTTGCCATTTCAGGTATGCCCATCATATAGCCACCGCCATGACAATAGAGCATAGCAGGAAGTTTTTCTGTTGCTCCTTTTGGGCGAAATACTCTGGTGCGAATTTTATGACCTTGAGTATGATTGCTAGAAACATAGTGAGTTTCGTTTATTGCCTCTTTTACCTTTTGTCCTTTCGTGAGCCTAACCAAGCTATTCATAATTTTGAGTCCCCATTTATTGGAATTAATGGAAATAATAGAGCGGAATTGACCGTATTGAGCTTGTAACTCTTTGTCATACATATCTTTTGTTACATTCATCTCTTAGCTTTATGTCATTAAAAAATTACTTATTGAATCTAGACACAAAGAAAAGACTGTATTGAAGCACCAACTAAAGGATTTCAATGGAAGACTAAATGATTTTACAGTTGTGTACTTGAATAGACTTATAATTCTTCAATAATCAATAATGAAATCAAGATAAAATCTAAATAACACCAAAAACTGAAACACCTTCCTACAGAAACTGTTACCTTTGTATTTGATTATTCGCAAAAAAGCAAGAAATGACTTATAAAGAGGTAAAGCCTTACGAGCAAGAGGCAGACAAAAAAGGACAAGTATCTAAAATGTTTAACAACATTGCACCTTATTATGATTTTCTAAATAGATTATTGTCATTAGGAGTTGATACGATTTGGAGGAAAAAAGCAATTATGAGGTTGAAAGAGGATAATCCTCAAATGGTTTTAGATGTAGCAACAGGAACGGCTGATGTAGCACTTGAAATCGTTCGTTTATTATCACCTCAAAAAGTAATCGGTGTAGATATTTCAAAAGAAATGCTAGCCATAGGTGATAAGAAAATTCAAAAGAAAGGTTTAGAAAATACGATTACCTTAGAAATTGGAGATTCAGAGAATTTGAGGTTTGAGGATAACACATTTGATGCTATCACAGTTGCTTTTGGAGTTCGGAATTATGAAAATTTGGAGAAAGGAATAGCAGAAATGCGTCGAGTTTTGAAGCCAAACGGACAATTAATTGTATTGGAATTTTCTAAACCTACAATATTTCCATTCAAGCAATTGTTTAATATGTATTTCAAATACATTTTACCTTTCATCGGTAGATTTACATCTAAAGATCCAAAGGCATACAGCTATCTTTACGAATCTGTACAAGCCTTTCCCGATGGCAAGGACTTTGTAGCAGTATTGGATAAAACAGGATTTCATTCAACCAAATGTTCGCCACTTACTTTAGGAATATGTTCAATTTACTCGGGAAGAAAATAGTATTAATTGGTTTCGCCATTATTTTAGTTGGTCAGTTAAACGCTCAAATTAGAGGAACATTCAATTATTTGGATTTTGCTAGCAAACCATACTACTTTGGTATTACATTAGCTTATAATTCCTCCAATTATCGAGTTGTTCACTCCAATGCCTTTATCTTAAATGATAGTATTCGTACGGCAGAATCTACAGTTGGGCCTGGTTTCAATTTGGGAATTGTGACCAATTTAAAGATTGGTCGATACTTCGATTTTCGATTTTTACCAACTTTATCATTTACAGATAGAAATTTACAATATATTACAACGACTGATAGAACGGTTGATCAACGGATAGAATCGGTTTATGTCGAACTACCTTTTCATGTTCGATATAAGTCCGAACCCTATAAGGATTTACGGATGTTTGTTGTCGGTGGAGTGAAATATTCCTTTGATGTAGCGAGTAAATCAAGGTCTCGTCAAGCCGCTGATATTGTAAAAATTGCTCCAACAGATTTTACCGCAGAATTTGGGGTGGGTTTACAATTCTTTTTCCCTTACTTCATCTTTTCTCCTGAGTTGAAAGTATCTTATGGATTAAGTAATAGCTTAATATACGATAATAATCTAGAATTTTCTACGGTATTAGATAAAGTAATGCCTCGAACGATTACGTTATCGTTTCACTTCGAGGGTTAATATATACAGTTGACGGACGCTTTCCCGAAAGCTTTCGGGAGCTTGACGACAGACGAACAGTTGCTTTGCAACTTTGACGACTGTTCCCATTAAAGTGGTTAGCGTCCGTTGATTATTTAAAAAATCCATCGCTCTATCATCATTATAAATGCTATTCCAGCAGTTGCTCCAGAAATAAAAACGGTCCATTCTCTTTGTGAAGCTTTTAGAATATTCAAAACCAAATAAGAAACGACTAATATCACTGCAACTATTAGCAATTGACCTAATTCTAAACCGACATTAAAGGCAAAAAGCGTTAATAGTAATTCTTCCTCTTCTACAAGCATACTGAAATAATTGGAAAACCCTAGGCCATGTATCAGTCCCACTAATAAAGCTAAACTATAATTCCAAGTGATTCGTTCTGTGGTTTCTTTACGAAAAACATTAAATAAGGCTGTTATAAAAATGGTTAGTGGAATTAAAAATTCGACTACATCCATTTTTACTTTTATAATATCTAAAGCAGCTAAAGCTAAAGTTAAAGAATGTCCAATCGTAAAAGCAGTAACTAGAATCAATAGATTTTTCCACTGCTCAATTTTATAAATAGCACATAAGGCAATAATGAATAAAATATGATCATAGCCTTGCCAATCTTGAATATGTTGAAATCCTAATTCTAGATAAATGGAGAACATAGAATTACTGTTTTAATGTAACAACTATTTTCGCTGCCGATGAATACAACATGAAACCATTACAACTTAAAAAATATCACTTAATTGATGTACGCCCACAGCTCTTGCTGTATTAAATCCTTCACCATATTTTACACCAATTTGTCGTCCCATTTCTCTAGCACGTGCCTCCAGAAAGTCTAAAAACTCTTGGGATGAAATAGGTGTTTTAGGTTCTTTTGAGTTGGGGTCAAAGAACTGAGAACTAAAGGCTTTAATAGCTTGAATTTTATCCTCCCATTGTTCTGTCACATCTATCACAAAGTCGGGATGTCTGTGTCTATCTTGAATATAATGATACACTACTTTTGGACGCCATTTGGCTTGTTTTATACCCTGAAAGGTGGTTTCTATTTTGACCAAACCTGAAAAGAAACAAGCATCTGAAATTAGCTTTGCAGCTCTACCATGATCGGGATGTCTATCGGATAAGGCATTCGCTAAGACGATGTCAGGTTGATAATGGCGTAATATTTTAGAAATTTCTATAATACTCGCTTTATTATGCTCAAAAAAGCCATCACCTAAGTCGATTTGTGCTCTAACGGCTAGCCCCATTAATTGAGCAGATGCCATTGCCTCTTGAGTGCGGAGCGTAGCATTGCCTCTAGTACCTAACTCTCCCAAGGTTAAGTCTAAAATCCCTACTTTTTTACCTAATTGTATGTGTTTTATCACCGTACCTCCACAGCCCAACTCTACATCATCAGGATGAACGCCAATGGCTAGTATATCTAATTTCATGATTAATAATATTTTATATAGAATAGAAATCTATTGATTGTT
>CAYLSF010000752.1:0-4279 GCA_964385675.1 uncultured Saprospiraceae bacterium | reverse complement strand
ATGTATGCACATAACACGGGTGAAATTCCACCTAATACGGCTTCTATCTCCATCGTACATAAAGATGAGCAAAAAGAAACTCAACTCACTTCTGATTTGATGAATGCACAAGCATTAATCTTAATTCATGATCTATTTAAGGTCATGGACAAGAAAAGTAAAATTCCAAAGTTTACGGAAGAAGTAGAGGAAAATTGAGGTTGTATTTTAGATGTCTAGCACTTTAAAAGTGCCAGACATCTGTTTTTTTTATAAATTAGGAAAAGGAATATAAGTATTATCCCCTTCAACAGTTGGAAATTCCTTGTTTATCCAATCTTGTTTTGCTGTTTCTAATCTTTCTTTACTATGTGATACAAAATTCCATTTCAAATATCGTGTCTCCGATAAAGGCTCACCACCAAATAATAGGAGTTGCGTATTATCTGCCATGCAAATCTCACAAGCGTCATTGGTTTTACTGATTAACATCTGCCCCGCATCTACCGTATCTTCTCCATCTTTGATTTGTCCTTTTACAATGACAAAAGCAACCTCGCCTTTGATTTGACCACCTAATTGTAATGTCGTCGCTTTTTCAGCATAAATATCCACCATAAACAGAGGCGAATAGCCTTGTAGCGGTGCAGAATGCCCAAAAGCATTTCCTGCAACTAATTTAAAAGTCAATGTATCATCTGTCCATGTAGGAATAGAAGCACTAGGATAATAATCAAATCTAGGTTCCATTTCTTCCTTATCTTTAGGTAACGCCACCCAAATTTGATACCCATGCATTAAAAACGCACCTTTATGTCTATCGGAAGGTGGCGTTCTTTCCGTGTGCGTTACACCATGCCCAGCCGTCATAAATCCTACATCACCAGGGTTTATGATTTGGTAAGCCCCTGTACTATCTCTATGTTCTACCGAGCCGTTAAATAAGTAAGTTAAGGTACTTAAACCAATGTGTGGATGCTGATCCACATCCATATATTGTCCATTTTCGCCTATCATAGAAGGCCCCATGTGATCGATAAATGTAAAAGGCCCGACTTGTCTTTTTTTGCGAAAAGGTAGGAGTCGTCCGACGATAAAGCTACCCAATTCTGCTTGTCTTTCGTTGACTAGGAGTTTGTTATTTGCCATATTATTTAAATGATAGTAGTAGAGATATTGTTTTGTTATTCCTCTTTCGCTCTAAAGCTAATACTTAGTTACTAGATACTTGATACTGTTTATCAGCAAGTTAACTAAAAATTCATGGTATCAATTTAATACAAGAAAGGGAATAAATAGGCTATTAGATATGGCTTTACAAATGTAGATATACTTGGGTTTTTACTCAAAAAAACTAATCACTAACCAACTATTCACTAATCACTAAATTACCCTGCCTCCGCCAATGTCCTAAAATCAACAGGAACAACCTTAGAGACGCCTTGTTCTTCCATCGTTACGCCATAAATCACATCCACAGCAGACATCGTTTGTTTATTATGGGTCACAATAATAAACTGCGAGTTGCTAGAGAATTTCTTAATGATTTTATTGAACTTCCCAATATTTACATCATCCAACGGGGCGTCAACCTCATCAAAAATACAGAACGGAGCAGGCTTTAATAAGTACAATGAAAATAACAAAGCTGTTGCCGTTAAGGTCTTTTCTCCTCCTGAAAGCTGATTGATGGTTTGAGGGCGTTTCCCTTTTGGTTTAGCTACGATTTTAATACGAGTATTGAGCGGATCGTTCGGATCATCTAATAGCAAATCACAGTCATCGTCTTCTGTAAAAAGACTTCTAAATACGTTTTTAAAGTTTTCCCGAACCCGATTAAAAGCATCTAAAAATAGGGCCGTAGCGTTGGTTTCTATTTCTTGAATGGTTTCTAATAAAGTTTCTTTAGCTTTTAGCAAGTCGTCTCGTTGCGTAACGATAAAATCATAGCGTTCTTTCATCTCATCATACGCTTCAACCGCCATCGGGTTGATTTCCCCATAATTTGATAATCGCTTTTTGATTTTTCCGACTTGTTCTGCCAATTCTACTTCTGATAATTCTGGATTAGGCGTTTGATTGATAATATCATTGACATTCATATCAAACTCTACTTTTAGACGTTCACTTATAGAGTTTAATTGTAACTTGACTTCATTGAACTTGTCTTTTAGATTACCAACGAGTTGTTGCACCTGTTGTCTAGCTCTATTGAAGTTTCTAATATTCTCTTCAATCTTGTTAATATCCCCTCTTGAAGCATAGTAAATTTCTTCTGCATGTGTCAAATAGGCTTGATTATCCGTTTTTTGACCATAGAGTTTTACCAATTCTTCATCCAAATTGGTAATAGTTTCTTGCACTTCTACCAATTCCATTTCAGAGCGTTTCAGGCTCGCTTGATTTGTCTGTAGTCGCACATTTAAGTCTCTGACTTGCTTTTCTCGGAAGGTTAATTCACGTTGTAAAGAAGTGATTTTATTTTGTTGCTTGATAAAAGCAATGTTTTGCTGATTGTAGGTTTGAGAGGCTTTGCTTAATTTATCGGCAATCACTCGATAAGAACCATCTTTAGTTGCAATTTCTTGCACCAATGATTTATTCTCAATCCGTTGAAAATCTAAGTCCTTATCAATTTTAATATTTTTAGCCTTAAAACTTTCAATACGCTGCTCAAATTGCTGCCGCTTATTTTGAGTTTCTTTTAAGAAAGTTTCAAAATTTTCAAGTTTCGTTTGCATCGAAACGGACGTCCGTTGTATGCGATTCAATTGGTCTTTTTCTCGCTGAATTTCCCGTTTTTTATCTGCCGCTTTCGTTTGGCTAATTTGCTTTTGTAAATCGACTCGGTTATCCTTCAATCGCTCTGCACGTACTTGTAAGGTTTTGATTTCTTTATCTAAAATCGCTAGATTTTTCTTGCGTCCAATCCGCTTACCTTCAAATGTACCGACCGAACCGCCAGAAATAGAGTATTGCTTTTGAATATATTTTCCAGATTTAGACAAGACAATTACATTATCTTGAATGTGATTTTTCAAATAGCCTTCTCCCTCATGTATCAAAACATTCCCTAAAAGTTGTTGTCCTAAATCTTTATACTTATCCTCAATTTCTATAACAGATAAAGCCGTTTTAGTGTCCGAAATATTGGGTAAACTAACTGCATTTGATTGTTGAAACTGATCCAATAAAAAGAAGTTGGCTTTTCCTTTTTTAGACCTATCCAATAATTGAATGGCTTGTACCGCTTCTTCTAAATTTTGAACCACATAATAAGATAAATACGGTTCTAAATAATTTTCAATAGCCGCACGATACGGGGCTTCACAATAGAAAATGTCGGAAAGCAATGGTGCTTTTTTATCCCATTGTTTATTCTTGCTTAAAAACTTGATTGATTCTGGAAACCCCTCCAAATTATCCACCAAACTTTTGATTAGATTGTACTCATTTCGTTTAGCATCTAATTGTCGATTGACTTTGACCAATTCGTCTTTGACTTGTTCTAGGTCTTTTTGTTGTTGCTCTAGTTTAGTTTGACGCTGTTCCTCTTCTCGTTCTAGTGTTAAAATTAGCGTTTCCTTTTTTTGTTGATGTGTACTTTGTGTTTTTAGCTGATTCGCTAATTCTGAAACCTCTTGCTGACGGCGTTTAAAATCAATCTCATTTCGCTCAATGTCCTTTTCTAAATTGGTAATCTGAGATTGGTTAATTGCTTTTTCTTTTTCTAAGTTAAAGATATGACGTTCAAGGTGTTGTTGTCTTTTTATAAAGTCATCCAATTCCTTTTTTAAAGAACCATGTTCCCCTCGAATAGCTTTTAATTTATCTTCCGCATTATCTAATTGATCCTCTAGCGTTTCTTCAATTCGCTTCTCTGTATTGACTTCACTCCTGTAATATTCAATATCCAATTCGGTTTGCTCAATCTGCGATTTGGTGCTTTGAATATCTTTAGCAACGTTGGTTTGATTTTCCTGTAAGAATAAGACTTTTTGAGCTAAAACCTTTTTCTCATTTTCTTGTGAACGAATGGTACTAATGGTTTTACTTAATGCCTTTTGCTTATCATTCAAGTCCTTTTCTTTATCCAAATTTTTATTCTTCTCCTTCTGCAAGTCTGCTTCCAGCACCTTTAATTGCGTATCTGCATTGAGCAATTCATTCTCCTCTGCTTTGATTTTATCATTGAGGGTTTTATATCTTTCTTTATATTTAGCCACTTCAAAAACAGCCAATTCAATGCTTAAATTTTTGTAGCGTTCTTTGAGTTCAAAATACTTTTTGGTTCGTTTAG
>CAYLSF010000751.1:0-4292 GCA_964385675.1 uncultured Saprospiraceae bacterium | reverse complement strand
TTCATCACCCAAAACATGATGTAATCATCTAATTTTATTAAAAATTTGATTTTTAGTGATTTGTGATTCATATTTGTACTTCTTAAACGAAAATTCAAACCTTTCGTACTTCTATAGGATAGCTTTCTTTACATAAACATAAGCCGATGAAAACCATAGTTCACAACCGTTATAAAAAACTCCTTGTTGCAAATAGAGGAGAAATTGCCATTAGAGTATTTCGTGCCGCTTCTGAATTGAACTTACGTACCGTTGCGATTTTTACCTATGAAGATCGCTATTCGCTGCATCGCTATAAAGCAGATGAAGCCTATCAAATTGGTTCAAAAGATGACCCTTTGAAGCCTTATTTGGATATTGAAGAGATCATTAAGGTAGCCAAACGAAATAATGTAGATGCGATACATCCGGGGTATGGTTTTTTATCGGAAAATGTAAATTTTGCAAGACGTTGTAGAGAAGAAGGGATTATCTTCGTAGGCCCTCAGCCTGAGGTGATGGATAAGTTAGGGGATAAAGTAGCAGCTAAAAAAATTGCTCGTGCCGTAGGTGTGCCGATGATTGAGGATAGTCAAAAAGATTTAACGTCTCAAAAAATTGCAATGGCAGAAGCCAAAAGAATTGGTTATCCGATTATGGTGAAAGCTGCTGCAGGAGGAGGTGGTAGAGGAATGCGAGTGGTGCGAAATGAGACGGAACTCAAAACGGCATACAAAGAAGCCAAAGGAGAAGCAAAAACAGCTTTTGGAGATGACACGGTCTTTTTAGAAAAATTTATTGAGCGACCTAAACATATTGAAGTTCAAATATTAGGGGACACCTATGGCAATATCGTTCACCTATACGAGCGAGATTGCTCCGTACAACGTCGTTTTCAAAAGGTGGTAGAGGTTGCCCCTTCTGTCAATCTAAAGCCATCAACTAGAGATTTACTCTATGATTATGCGTTGCGAATTGCTAGACATGTAGGGTATAGTCATGCAGGAACGGTTGAGTTTTTGGTGGATCAGTCCGAAGGGATTTATTTTATAGAAGTCAATCCACGTATTCAGGTCGAGCATACCATTACGGAGGAAATTACAGGCATTGACATTGTCCGTTCTCAGATTTTGATTTCAATGGGGTATGAATTATCTCATCCGACCATTTTAATTAGAAGTCAAAAAGACGTGACAATTGATGGTTTTGCGATTCAGTGTCGTATCACAACGGAAGATCCATTGGAAGGCTTTAAGCCAGATTACGGAACATTGATTGCTTACCGAAGCGCAAGTGGTTTTGGAATTCGATTAGACGCAGGTTCGGCATACGCAGGAGCGAAGATTTCCCCGTTTTTTGATAGCTTATTGGTAAAAGCTACCGCTCATGCCCGTACTTTAAAAGGGGCAGCTGAACGATTAAACCGAGCATTGCGAGAGTTTAGAGTGCGAGGGGTAAAAACCAATATTGGGTTCTTGCAAAATCTATTACGGAATGAGACCTTCTTTAAAGGCGAGGCAACGGTTAATTTTATCAAGGAACATCCAGAATTATTAGATACACCGAGGACAAAAGATAGAGGGACAAAAACATTAAAATATTTAGCCAATGTCATCGTCAATGGCAATAAAGATGTCAAGTTTGTAGATGACACTAAAGTATTTAGAACGCCTGTTGTCCCAGAATTTAATGCCAATGAATATCCTAAAGGAACAAAGGATAAACTCACCGAATTAGGCCCAGATATTTTTGCACAATGGCTAAAAGGAGAACGAGCGATTCATTTTACAGACACGACCTTTAGAGACGCCCATCAATCGCTTTTAGCGACTCGGGTTCGTACCAAAGATTTAGTGAATATCGCGGAAAGTTATGCTAAAAACATCCCCGAAATCTTCTCTATGGAAGTGTGGGGCGGAGCGACCTTTGATGTGAGTTTACGATTTTTAAAAGAATGTCCGTGGAAGCGATTGGAACTTTTGCGAGAGGCGATGCCTAATGTCTTATTGCAAATGTTATTAAGAGGGTCAAATGCGGTTGGTTATGCGGCATATCCTGATAATTTGGTCGAGAAATTCATAGAACGAGCCTGGACAAATGGCGTTGATGTTTTCCGTATTTTTGACTCGTTGAATTGGGTGGAAGCCATGAAAACGAGTATCAATGCGGTTCGTAAAAATACGGGAGGATTAGCGGAAGCCTGTATTTGCTACACAGGTGATATTTCGGATAAAAGCCGCACCAAATACACCTTACAGTATTATGTGGATTTAGCGAAGCAATTGGAAGATGCCGGTGCACATATCATTGGTATCAAAGATATGGCGGGTTTATTAAAACCGTATGCTGCCGAAATTTTAATTCCTGCTTTAAAAGAGGCGGTGAATATTCCACTGCATTTGCATACACACGATACATCTTCGATTCAAGCCGCAACTTACTTAAAAGCGATTGAAGCAGGAGTTGATGTAGTTGATGTAGCGATTAGTTCGATGTCGGGTTTGACTTCTCAGCCGAACTTCAATTCTGTGGCGGCGATGCTGCAAGGCACCAAACGAGAAAGTAAAATCAACATCAATAAACTCAACGAATTTTCAAATTATTGGGAATCGGTGCGTCAATATTATTATCCGTTTGAAACGGAATTGAAAGCTGGAACAGCGGAGGTCTATGAGCATGAAATTCCAGGGGGACAATATTCTAATTTGCGTCCACAAGCAAGAGGGTTAGGCTTAGAAGATCAGTTTGAAACGATTAAGTCGAATTATAAAACTGTCAATAAATTATTCGGAGAGATTGTAAAAGTGACGCCTTCTTCAAAGGTTGTGGGCGACTTAGCGATGTTTATGACATCCAATAATTTGACGAAAGAGGATATTCTTCAAAAAGGGGAAACATTAGCTTTTCCTGATAGTGTGAAAGCGTTATTTAGAGGAGACTTAGGACAAGCCTATCAGGGATTTCCAAAGCAATTGCAAGAGATGGTGCTAAAAGGCGAAGCCCCTTACACCGAACGCCCAAACGCACACTTGGAACCGATTGATTTTGAGGCAGAATTCAAAGCCTTTCAAGAGGAATTTGGTAAGTATGTGCATTTTGATGATTTGCTATCGTACAAACTCTATCCAAAGGTTTTTAGAGCCTATCAAGAACACTATGAAGAATTCGGAACGGTTCGGATATTACCAACGCCTGCCTTTTTCTATGGTCTAAAACCCAATGAAGAAATTTTGGTGGAAATAGAAGATGGTAAGCAAATCATTATTCAATTCTTGAATCTAACCGAGCCGAATAAACAAGGGATTCGAGTCGCGTTCTTTAATCTAAATGGACAAAATAGAGCCATAGAAGTAAAAGATGAATCGGTACAAACGGATACCGTTATCAATAAAAAAGTATCGAAACCCACCGATGTCGGTGTGCCGCTTCAAGGAAATTTGTCTAAAATCTTGGTCAAAGTAGGAGATGACGTACAAGTGAATACGCCACTATTTATCATTGAAGCGATGAAAATGGAATCTACAATTACTTCACCTAGAACAGGTAAGGTGACAGCGATTCACTTGGCAGAACGGACGATGGTGGAACAGGATGATTTGGTAATGGAGGTTTCTTGATGCTGGATGCTGGTTGAGTGATAACGAAATCCCGTACTTGAAAAGTCGGGAATGCTGGATTTTGGGGGAGTGAACGATTGGCTTTTGGGGTTAGTCGTTCACTTTTTTATTTGATTTTTTGAAAAAATAAATAGAAACCCCTAAATTGATTATTCATAAAAATTAAATATGAGAATTATTGATTTGCATTTGCAGGGGGTAGGACCATTTAAGACAGAACATCTTGAATTTATAACAGAAAAAGATGATTTAGAAAAACCACCTGTAACGATTATTACAGGGGAAAATGGTACGGGGAAAACGATTGTTTTAGATGCTATTCGAGGGTTGATGTTTGGAGCGTTTGATTATGTCGGTCGAGATATTTTTAATGGACAAGATGTAGATTTAAATGTTAATGTAGAGTTTTCTAACGAAGAACTCAATATCGACTTTAAAGAATTTCATACAGGTCATTCCCCAAGAAGATTTACAACAACTCAAACTATTTTTAATCAATTTTTCAATAGTAAAACCCCAAATTGGATAGCAAACTACTGGGATTCTAAACTAGGTAGGGGAACTTTTGAAATTAAAAATCTTTCAAGACCAGATATCTTGAATCCTTTAAAAGGTGCATTAAATGGTTCAATAAATAATGCAGATATTACTGCAATAATGGTCTTTTTTGAATATTTACGAGATAGTAAAAATACT
>CAYLSF010000750.1:3461-4293 GCA_964385675.1 uncultured Saprospiraceae bacterium | reverse complement strand
AGAATTATGTGAATTTTCTTTTGCTCCTTGACGCTAATCCGATAGCTATCGGGAGAAACAAGTTCAGCATGACAGTTTCAACTACTCATAAATCTCATACACATTCCCCTTCAGTACAAATCGTACATTACGTCCTAAAGCTAAATATTCAGAAACTTCTGGTTCTTCTTTGATAAGCTTGAAATATTTAGACGAATTAAACTGAATACGATTGACGGGCTTTTTAGCATTTTGCTGGACGTGTGAATCTATCCAAACATTATTGTTATTGTAAAAGGCTCGTCCTTTTAAATTCACAATACCATCTGCTAGGTTTTTAGTATTGCCTTCTACGTCCTTATAATCAAGAATTGGAGCAGGTTTAGCATTGGTCGTCGTTACCGTGATTTCACTTAAATTTTGTGCTTCTTCACTGATTTCTACACTTGCTCGTCCTTCTTTTTTCTTAGCGGCTTTATTGTAAGAAGCGACTTTTTCTTCTACGGCATCATCTGTACTTAGTACTCGACTACGGATGAGTTGATCTCGCTGACTGATTCGGTTATTGCGTACACTTACCGCTTCATCTTCTAAAATCAAATAACTCGTGTATGGTGTAACGATACCATATTTTTTAGAAAGGCGAACCACTTCGTCCATTAATTCCTTCTTTTGTCCATTTAGGCGGATTTGGTCTAGTAAATAACCAACGGTACGTGTTGCCCAAAGTGATGGAATAAAATCATGGCGTTCTGTTTTTTTATCAAAATTGACATCAAATTTGTAGGTTTTTACTTTGCCATTCACTTTACCTTCCACGGTTACTTTTCCTTTTCCACTCCCTTTGTAACGA
>CAYLSF010000750.1:0-3445 GCA_964385675.1 uncultured Saprospiraceae bacterium | reverse complement strand
TAACGACCCAAAACCGTCAAGGTAGAACCTTTAAATAAATCGGGTAATGCTTTCGGTTGTACTTGTGTAACTCGAACGGTTCTATCAAATTTAATTTTAATGTCGGTCAAAATAGGTGAAGCCACTTTGGTATAAAAATCCGATACTTTTAACTCAATATCCTCTTCAGGCAAGACATAGGTTCTGTACGCTTGTGTCATTTCGGTGAGTTTATCTAAAAGGTGTGTATTGAGTTTTGTACCAATTCCGAAGGTGAAAATCTTGGTATTTTCAGGATTACTATCTTTTACTTTTTTTAATAATGCCGCTTCATTGGTTTCTCCAATTGTTGGTTTTCCATCGGTCATAAAAACAACAAAGTATGGACGATCTTTTGATTTAGAATGATTTAGAGCCTGTTCTAAGGCTTCATCTATATTTGTACCACCGATAGGTCGAAGGTCTTTGATGTACGTTCTTGCTTTTTTACGATTGGCACTAGAGGCTTCTTTTAAATCTTCAAACAATGTCGAAGATTCGGTAGAAAATCGAACAATATTAAATCGATCTTTATCATTCAAATTGGCAATACAGAATTGTAAAGCTTTTTTGGCTTGTTCCATTTTTTCGCCTGCCATACTCCCGGATGCATCCAACACAAACGTAATATCTTTATTAATCACTTCTGATTTTTCGGCAATACCTGGACTTAAATTCATAAAGAAAAATCCATCTTCATCACCATCGTTATAATTTAAAGTTGATAAACCGACTTTGGATTTATTGGTATTGTAATACAATTTAAATTTGGCTTCTGTATTGAGATTTTTACCTTCAAAACCAATAGTCGCTTTATCTTTTCCTTTTCGGTTGACTTCTATCTCGTGCGTAGGCGAATAGATATTTTTTAAGTCCTCATTCGGCGTTTCTACATCAATTTTAAAACTTAGATTCGGCACTGTCTTGTTAGCTGTATTTTCCACCGCACCAATTGGAAAACTATATTCTATCGTTCCATTTTCTTTGACTAAGGATTGGGTATAAGTCAATTTTACACGCTGTTCCGTCTGCGGCTGAATGGGAAAAATACGGACTCTAAAGAGTTTTTGATTGTAATATTCCAATAAAGCAGGATCTTGCGAACGGCGTACAATATCTTCATAAATCTTACGTGCCTTTTTTGCATCTAATAATTCGCCTTGTGTTTCTTTTCCATTAATCCACATTGAAAATTTATCAATACTCGCCTCCTGTGGAATTGGGAAAAAATAATAACCTTGCAACTGATGACGGGTCGGATTAAAAAATACTTGGTCAATCGTTGTGGTAGAAGCCTGTCCTGTTAGCTTAGTATTGATTTGAACCGTGCGAGTTTGCATTGGGAATAAACCAACCGTGGTACGAGGTCTGCGAGGATTTGGCGGGACAATGATTCCACCACCACCATAAGTCGGCTGAATCATCGCACATTCATCTTTGGTTAAGCCCGATTGTGCTATCCAATTTTCTAATTCAGGCATTTGCATATCATAAATAGAAGCAAATTTGTAGCGACTATTTACTTTTTGAGCCACAGCTTGTCCTGCCGTTTGTTGCACTAAATAACCGACCGCACAAATATTTTCATCTCTATCTATAAATACAGATGTTCTATTTTGAAAATGATGATTTTTTGGAAAGCGTTGAGCTAGGCGATATTGATGCAATAAACCAATCATTTTCGCTCTATTTATGCGTTGTTTAGTGTTTAAATGTTGGGTAGGTTGCTGTTTTAGATAGGATTCTACATATTCTAAATGGGTGCTAATTCGGAGGTTTTCATTAGTTTGTAGGGTTGGCGTTGTCTTAAATTTTTCTTGATACGAAATATCTCCAATGACATTATTCACTGGTTCTACGGGAATAAAAAAGCCTGTGCCAAAGATTGGGTTGAGTATTAAAGTTTGTATTAAAAGTAATACTGTGATGGCTAGTAGTCGCATGGTTGTTTGTTTTAGAAAAGAGAATAGTTCCGATAGAAATCGGAAGGAGAGAACAGAGAAGTCCTAAATCCAAACTATTATCTAATTGTCAAGGGTTTTCTTATAAAAACTCAGAGTAATCAAAATACGCATTTTTTGAATCACAAAGAAACAAAGAACACAGAGGCTATCTACAAAAAAGTGATACTTTGGTTAAAGTAACATTCCTTTGTATACTTTCTTTGTGACCTTTTGTGTCTTTGTGGTTCAAAATATTTTTTATAAGAAAACCCTTTCTAATTGTCAAAGTGTTTGTTTCAAAACCGATTGTCGTCTATCGAATCCCGATTGCTATCGGGACGATTGTCGTTTTAATAGATGGTGAATTTTTATAATTTGGTGTGTTGAGGTGTTTATTCATTGGAAACTTTGCTTTTCCTCTGAAAAAAATTATTTTTGAATTGATTTGAATTTTAAGCCACAGATTAGCACAAATTTCACAGAAAATAATTTGTATCTGGGTTTCATAAAAAAATACAGTTTTGTCAATACGTGTAGGACGCTGGGATTGTTTTCACTGTGGTCATATTGGTAATTTAGGCCCTCATTTACATTGTTCTCAATGTGGAAGTCCTCGTCGTAAGGATGTTAGATTTTACTTACCTACAGATGCTCAAGTCGTAGAGGATGAAAAAGCATTGAAAGAAGCGAAGGATGGGGTCAATTGGGTTTGTGTATTTTGTGGAAATAATAACAAAGCCAGCTATAATGCTTGTGTATCTTGTGGTGGGTTAAAATCAGACTCTGAAGCTCAACTAGAACAAAAGGAATATACGCTTGATGAATTACCAACGACCTCAGAAGAGGCGGATAACTTTGAAGAACGACAGCAGCAAAAGCCACAGGCTTTTGGTAGTTCTGTGAGTCCCATGCTAAAATGGGGTGGATTAGGCGTTATCGGAATGATGATTTATTCTTTTCTAGCTTCTTTTAATACAGGAATTGATGTAAAGGTAGTGGAAATAGAATGGCGACGTAGTATAGAGATTGAGCAATATAGAGAAGTAGAAGAAGAAGCCTGGAAAGTACCGCAAGGCGGCCAAGTGATTAGACAAGAACAAGCGGTTCATCATTATGATAGAAGAGTCGTAGGGTATCGAACTCGGACTAGAACCGTGCAAGAGGCAGTCGGTAGTGAGCCTTATGTGTGTGGTCAGCGAGATTTAGGAAATGGATATTTTGAGGATGTAGTGTGTCATCGCACTATTTATGCCCCTCGTGAGGAAAGTTATGAAGAACCTGTCTATCAAGAATTTCCAGTTTATAAAACTAAATTTTGGTATAATATCTACCGATGGAAACCATACAAAAGTTTTGATACGCAAGGAACGGATAAATTACCTAAATGGGCTGAAATCCCCGATTTCATTCAAAATCAAACGCAAGAATTTCGAGTTTCAGCCGAAAAGGAATCCTATTATTTTAAAATAATAGATCATAAAGAC
>CAYLSF010000749.1:0-4296 GCA_964385675.1 uncultured Saprospiraceae bacterium | reverse complement strand
AATTTGTAATTCTCTAATGCTATCTTATAGTTTTGGGTCTTTTCATAACCTTTACTGAGCAAATTATAAAAATCTTTTTTGAGCTCTACTGTACCATTTTCTCCAATAGCCTCTAATCCTTTTTGGGCATACAGGATGGCATTAGGATAGTCTTCTTTATCAAAAGAGTTTTGACTCAAAAAAGATAGGACTAATCCGAGGGCATAAGGAGCTTTTAGTTTTTGAGCGTTTTGATAACTTTCATTTAATAATTTATCAGCTTTATCAAATTGTTTCTTTTTGGAATAAATATATCCTATGTTGGATTGAGTAATTGATTTTACGGTAGGATTACCTTCATGCTCGATAGCCAAAGATTTGTGATAAAAAATTAATGCTGAATCAAGCTGTTTTCGTACGAAATAAATAGTCCCAAGACCGTTCATGATACGACTCACCATGCCCAGATTTTCCGCCTTTTGAGCATACTCCAATGCTTCTAGATAATAGGGCTTTGCTCGTTTTGATTGTCTATTTCTTCTTAAAAGAACAGCTATATTATATAAGTTACGAGCAATTTTTGTTTGGTCATTTATTTTTTTTGATAGATTTAGACCTTTCTTGTAGAAAGTAATAGTTTTTTCCATTTGACCAATCTTACTATAAGCTAATCCTATATTATTATAAAGACTACTCTCTGTACCATAAAACTTATTTTTTTGGGCAATAAGCAGTCCTTTTTGATAAGTATTGATAATTGTATCTATTCCATAATCATTAAGGTAATAGCCTACGCCTAATGTATTATATGCTTTTGCTTTCCACTTTTCAATATCGATTTTTTTACTAAAATCTAGATACTCTTGAGCGTATTTAAAAAACTGTTGATTATCTCTTGAGTAGTAGAACCAAGTTAGTGCTTCTAATGCTTTTACTCTAACAGTATCATGTAACTCAATATTCTCAAATACAGTTTTTAAACTATCCGTTTTGTCATTTTGAGCAGTCGTCAGTAATGGTAATGTGCCTAAAAAAATTAATATCCAGTATTGTATAATTATCCTTCCCATTTTATCAATCGCCTTTTTCATTTTTATTGCCAAACTTTATCTCTTTTTGTTATCACTTATTTATTTAACATCGCACTAGGTGTCTTTCCAAATCGTCGTTTAAACAACTTAGAAAAATGACGAGGGTCTTTAAATCCAAGACTGTAGAGAATAGACTTTACCGTTTGGTATTGACCACTTTCTAATAACTTTCGCGCTTCTTGTAATCTTAATTCTCGGATGTATTCAGCTGGTGTAAATCCAATCAATCGTTTAGTTAACCGAAATAAACTAGAATAACTCATTGCCATCAAATCAGCAAGTTGTTCTACATTAAAATTATTATACTTCATGTTTTCTACGATGATGGAATCTAATTTTTTCAGGGTTTCTAAGTCTTCCAAAGAAGTATGTCTTTCTTCTAGAATAGGAGCTGTATCAATTTTGGTAATTATGGTATTCCCTCCTTCACTTGCTGAGTTAGCAGCCACTAAAGCCGAAGCTTTTTGGGTCTTAAAATCTAATCTTTCAATATAATTATGAAGTAATAAATTGATATGAGCTTTCAATTCTGCTTTGGCAAAAGGTTTTGTTAAATAGTCATCTACACCCATTCTGAAAGCCAACCGTTTGTCAGCTATGGTTGATTTAGCTGTTAATATTAGCACAGGAATATCACGCCAAACAGGATGTTTTTTAAGTTGTTCTACAAATTGAAAACCATCCATTTGAGGCATCATCACATCCGAAATAATTAAACTCGGTTGAATATTTTGAAGTAGTTCCAACGCCTTTAGACCATTATCTGCAAAGACCAGAGAATAAGAAGCATCTAATAGTTCATTGATATGTAAGCACATATCAATATTATCTTCTACTACCAATATTAGGTCAGTTTCTTCGGAATTGATTTTGGTAGATGATGGTATTGTAGCCCTTAGAGTTGTGTCATTTATTTTATCTTGTAAGGCTATATTAAAACGTTGACTCTCTTCGGCATTAATAGTCGTATCCTGTAGTTGTTTAGGGAGTTTTATCGTAAAGGCTGTCCCTTGTCCCGTTTTACTTTGTACGCTAAGAGTTCCACCTAGTAGTTCGATATATTCCTTACAAATCGCTAAACCAATACCCATGCCTCCTGCATTTGCGGCGGCTGTATTCGTTGTTTTAAAGAAGCGGTTAAAAATAAGGGGTAAATCTTTTTCAAGAATACCTTGACCATTATCTTGTACACTAATCGTCATCGAGGTATTCATATCCACCACACTTAAAGTAATAAATCCATTGTTATTGGTAAACTTAAAGGCATTGGATAATAAGTTTCGGAGTACCGTCATTAGTTTCTCTCCATCTGTTTCTAATATAAAATCTTTTGCCTC
The DNA here is from genome assembly GCA_964385675.1 of uncultured Saprospiraceae bacterium. Classification (GTDB taxonomy): domain Bacteria; phylum Bacteroidota; class Bacteroidia; order Chitinophagales; family Saprospiraceae; genus CAYLSF01. Next base: position 1,889 of record CAYLSF010000749.1, on the reverse strand, counting down.
AATAATAATTGGAGTAGTAAAAGTGATATTTCGATAATTAGCAATATTGGTAAATTCTACTTTTAAAGCTTCTATCAAATCATAAAGATTGAAACGAGTAGGTACTATGGATAAGGCTTGTTCTTGTTCTCGTTTTGTTAAATCTAAGATTTGTGTAGTGACCTGTTTAAGGTTATTAATATGATGCGTTAATTTTGGAATGAAGCGTTGATTGTTTTTTGATGTTTGGAGACTCTGCTGCAATTGTCCTTCTATTAAGGTCAGCGGTGTTTGGAGTTCATGCGTAATATTGGCAAACAAGTCATTTCTATAATTATAGGATGCTTCTAATTCGTTTTTTTGTTGACGAATAATTAACTCCTTTTTTTCCGAAATATGCTGTTGTCGTCTTGAGTATAAGACACCTAAAAACAAGAAGAATCCAATTATGGAGATCGATATAACGACAAATCGTTGCCGGTTAGCCGTGTTTCTAAGTAATTGATTTTCATTTTCCTTTTCTAGGCTTTGATAAGCAGCATTCGCAAATGTGCTATATCGTAATCGATCTGCCCCAAATTTCTTTTTCTGAATCCTCAATAAATTTTGTTGAGTTTCAATGACTTGTTGAGGGAGATTCAATGTAGTATAAAATTCGATTTTAAATAATAATACTTTTTCTACAAGCGAAAACTCTTGTTGTTCAAGCTCCAGTTTTTCAAGCCAAAGTACCGTTTTAGCGTATTCCTTTTGTTTGAAAAATAATTTAGCTTGTAAAAAAGATATTGAAGCGTATAGAATCGTGCCTTGTATTTCTTTAGCTTCATTTAAATAATCTTGAGCAATTTCTAGTTGATTTTGAGCCAAATAAAATTCCGCTAAAGTAAGATAACCTTCCACACAAGCAATTTGAAGATCTTCATCTTGAATTGTATCTATCGCATTAATAGCGATAAGAGTAGAATCTACGTACATTGCAGCAGCATCCAAATTGCCTTTTTGATGGTAAAAGTTAACTAGGCGAGCATAATCATACGTAAGGTTATATTCCCTATTCGGAAAGTGGAACTGATAAGAAAAAGGAAGCGCAAGTTGGGTATATCGAATCGCATTGTCGAAATCACCCAAAGCCACATAGACTTCACTAACATTACCTAAGGGATAAGTCTCATAATCATCTTTCAGCATTTTAGCTGCTTCTATGGACTTGAAAAAATAATCTAATGCTTTATTATAGTCATTGATGTGGAAATGTAAGAGTCCTAAATCATTATATGCGGTATATTTTATACCTTCATTATAAGCGTTATCTAAAGCGATATTAAAATAATAAAATGCTTGAGCCGTAGAATCCTGATCCGTATAATGATTCCCTATTAGTAAGGCATAATCAAATATTAGAGTATCATTTCGATGAATAATGGCTGCTTCAAAGACTTTTTTATAAAAAGCCTTTTGTATATCCATATCCCAATTAGATGCTACATTAGCATAACCAATAAGTTCTTTCAATGCCTCGATATTGTCTTGTGCAGGAATTTGCTGCCAAGAACTCGATTGCATAGATACAGAATCCGTCTTAGAATTAGCGACAAGATTAGAAAATCCAATGCTAAAAAGCATTAAAAACCATAAAGTATAAGCTCGCATGATACGTTAAGTGATTTAAATTTTAGATGAAATTGTAATAGCGCTTATATTTAGTTATCTCTATAATTGAGATAAACTATTATGGTTTTTCATTAAGTTTTGTGCGTGTTGTACGTATAATACAATTTACTGCATGAAATCAATAACAATGTTGAATTGTGTACATTTATCGATACGTTTATCATTCTCTTATAGATTGTCTTTAGTCATTTATATTATAAATAAAGAACCGAACCAATATCAGATGTATGCTAATTTGT
>CAYLSF010000748.1:0-4300 GCA_964385675.1 uncultured Saprospiraceae bacterium | reverse complement strand
AGCAAAAGGATTTAAGCCCAATGATTATTTCTCTACTCCAATGATTTTAGCAAACACACCTGAAGAAAGTCTAAATAGTCTAAGTTTAATGTTAGAATGGCTAAAACAAGAACAACCTGAAATTCAACATCAAGTATTTCATCAACAACTTTCAACAGCTCAAGATTATACTTTAAGTTATTTAATAAAACAGACTTCAAGATTTAGAAATCATCAAACAACTCATGTTTTGATGGAACGTTTAAAAGACGAAACGATTAATGCTTATAACTATAAATTAATCACACAAACCATTTTGGAATTGGGTACATCAAATGAAATTATATCTCTAAAAATATACGTCTATAATGATGACCGACTACAGGAAGATGCCTTTTTAGAAAAAGATTGTAAAGGAATATTATCAGATTATCAAGGAGACAAATAATCTTTCTTTTCTATTAGATAATTTGTCACGAGCATTTAGAATTTGTATAAAAAAAAATTAAAACTCCCAAATCTTTTTTAGATAAGCCAAAACTTTTATATTTTTTCGCTTGGAAATCACTTACTTTTCAAAATGATATTTTGTTGAAATATCATGATGATAAGATGAATAAGATGACTTACTTTTTAAACTAAAACAATATATGAGCAATTTGAATTTAAAATCCAAAGAAGAACGCACCTTTGATGCTATTGTGATTGGTTCAGGAATCAGTGGAGGCTGGGCTGCAAAGGAGTTAACTGAAAAAGGATTGAAAACCTTAGTGCTGGAAAGAGGGCGTGATATTAAACACGGGGAATATCCGACAGCTAATAGCGATCCTTGGGACTTTAAATATCGAGGTTTATTGACTAGAGAGGAAAAAGCCCGACAGTTTAAACAGCACAGAACAGGTTACACGACTAGACCTACACATAATTTTTATTTTGTAGATGACATTGACCATCCTTACAACGAAGATAAACGCTTTGATTGGATGCGAGGGTATCATGTTGGTGGTCGTTCTTTGATGTGGGGACGTCATTCCTATAGATGGAGTGAAATGGATTTTGAGGCAAATGCAAAGGATGGATTCGGTGTAGATTGGCCAATTCGTTACAAAGATATTGAGCCTTGGTATGACTATGTAGAGCGTTTTGTTGGGATTTCTGGGATGAAAGAAAATTTAGCTCAATGTCCTGATAATAATTATCAGCCTGCTATGGGCTTAAATTGTGTAGAGGAACATACGCGTCAAAAAATTGCAGAAAATTTCGGTGGACGTGTTATGACACAAGGTCGTATTGCTCACTTAACTGCACCAAACCCAGATATTCATAAAGGGCGTGGAAGTTGTCAATATCGTAATCGCTGTATGCGAGGCTGTCCTTATGGTGCTTACTTTAGTAGTAACTCTTCTACACTACCTGCTGCTTATGCTACTGGAAATTTGACAATGAGACCATTCTCTATCGTTACAGAAATCATGTATGATAAAGATGCTAAAAAGGCAACAGGGGTTAAGATTATTGATACGAATACAAAAGAAGAAGTTGAATTTTACTCAAAAATTGTCTTTAGCTGTGCTTCTGCTGTAGGTTCTACCTTTATATTGATGAACTCAACGTCAGATCGTTTCCCTAATGGATTAGGAAATGATAGTGGGGAATTAGGGCATAACTTAATGGATCATCATTTCCGTTTAGGGGCAAGTGGACGTTTTGAAGGATTTGAAGATAAATATTACAAAGGGCGTCGCCCAGGAGGGGTTTATATTCCTCGTTATAGAAACATTGATAAAGCCAGTAAGCGAGATTATTTACGTGGATTTGGGTATCAGGGTGGAGCAAACCGTCAAAACTGGACACGTACCGTGAAGGAGATGTTTGGTACAGGTATGAAGTTAGACTTGATTGAACCAGGTGCATGGAGAATGGGACTAACTGGCTTTGGAGAGTGTTTGCCTTACCATGAAAATAAAATGTATCTAGATCGTGATAAGCTAGATAAGTGGGGCTTACCTACCGTTACATTTGATGCAGAATGGAAAGAAAACGAAAATGCAATGCGTAAAGATATGATGAATGATGCGGCTGAAATGTTAGAAGCAGCAGGATTCAAAGATGTCAATACGTATAATGCTCAATCTTGGCCAGGTTTAGGGATACATGAGATGGGAACAGCTCGTATGGGGCGTGATTCTAAGACTTCGGTACTAAATGGAAACAATCAAGTGTGGGGTTGTGAAAATGTATTTGTTACAGATGGGGCTTGTATGACTTCTGCGGCTTGTCAGAATCCATCGTTAACTTATATGGCATTGACGGCTCGTGCTGCTGATTTTGCAGTGAGTGAGTTGAAGAAGCAGAATCTCTAATTTAGTATTTAGTGGCTAGTGATCAGTAATTAGTTTCACTAGTGAGACTAGTCCGAAATGACTGACCGTTTTAACTCAATAAAGCTTTGTATTGCAGTACTTAAAACCATCATTTATTAAGACTTCGACCACTAGTTCATTCTTTTAAAATAAATGTAACTATTGCTTTGTGTTTAATGATAATTTATAGATAACTAAAGCAATTGTTACGTTCAAGATATAACTTATAATGCAAAGACGAGAAGCATTAAAAAAAGCATTGGCATTATTGACGGCTACAGCAGTTGCTCCTGCGGCGTTGATGATGAATAGTTGTCAATCTGAAGTAGGAACAGAAGGAAGTGCTGATGCCGTAGATACATTTGCTTTTTCATCGAATCAAAGTAGTTTGATTGCTGAATTGGCAGAGCGTATTATTCCAAAAACGGATAATATTCCTGGAGCGAAAGATGTAGGGGTAGGTGATTTTATAGAGTTGGTCGTAAAGGATTGCTTAGACTTAGATGTTAGAGCTTTGTTTGCAGAAGGGGCAGATGCGTTTGCTGCGGCTTGTGAAAAGGCGACTCAAAAATCATTTGTGGATTTATCGGATGAGGAAAAGGATGATTTCATTACAAGTCAAGCTGAGGAATTGATGAAATTGATGGAAGGCGATAGCAAAGAGCCAAATCCTACGGTTACGTTTATGACAGAAATGTCAAACTTAACTCGAAGAGGGTATTTTACCAGTAAAGAAGTTGGAACAAAAGTCCTAATATACGACCCGATTCCAGGGGAATATAAAGGCTGTATTCCTTATGAAGAAGTTGGAGGACTTTGGGCGGAGTAACTAACGAAGTGAACGGGTGACTTTGAGTCACCCGTTCATTATTATAAGTTCAGTTTTTTAAAGATAAACTCTGGTATATGTCTAATAATCAACATAATCCAACGCCAAATTGGTAAGACATATACGGTATTGCTTTTTCGATTTGCTGCTTTTACAATTTTTTGTGCCGCTACTTTAGGGGAAGCCGTTAATGGTTTAGGTAAGGTTAAATGCTCCACCATTTTAGTATCTAAATACCCAGGAATCACACTTACCACATGTACGTTATGCTTTACCATTCTATTGCGTAAACCACTCAAAAATGCAGTAAATCCAGCCTTAGCACTTCCATAAATATAATTAGATTGACGCCCTCTCACACCAGCTACCGATGAAATTCCAATAATAGTTCCTCCTTTTTTAGCTTCAAAAGCTTGAGCAAATTTTTGTAAAATCAAAACACCTGCCGTGTAATTCACTTGAATATTAAGTATGGCTTTATCATCTTCTACCTGTTCTGCTCCTTGATTGCCTAATATGCCTGCTGCATAAATTGCAGTATCTGTTTTAGTGATAATTGGCGTTAAGATAGTGTCGAATTTTTCCGTTTCCAATACATCAAATTCTACCAATTCCACGTTGATGTTATGTCGAATTTGAATATCCTTTTGCAAAGGAATTAACCGACTATGATTTCGAGCTAGTAAAATTAAATCTTTTCCTAAGATGGCATATTCATAAGCCATTGCTTTTGCTAAATCAGAGGTTGCTCCTATTATTGTTATCATTGCTATTGTGATATTTTTTAATCGTACAATCGTGTTTAAAACACGGATATAATGGTTGCGTTTAAATACGGATTTAATTGAAGAAACAAAAATAATTATGGATAAAACTCTTTCCATGTTCCTGTTCCTTTTTATTTGGAGTGTGATTAATATTACAATAATAATAAGTAGCTGGAACGGAAATATTCGTTTCGGTAATGGATTAGGTGATATTTATAATTGTATTTTAATAGGTATTGTAACTATGATTGTAGGGGTAATTACCATGCCAAATTATTATAAATTTAAGAGACAAGCTAAAAGATACAAGGGCAAACGCACGAACACTAGAGATCAATAATCTTCTCCAAATAATCTTGATT
>CAYLSF010000747.1:0-4316 GCA_964385675.1 uncultured Saprospiraceae bacterium | reverse complement strand
ATATAGCCACACTTCTACGCTTTTTTAAGCAAACTATTTATTATGATAACTCAAATTAGAACAACCCTCTTTTTAATTGGGATGGTATTACTTTTTCAATCTTGTGATGATTTTGGGCAAGGAGGTGATAATGACTTTAATTCAGAATCCCCCGAAGATATTGCTGAATTTATCAATGCACTACCACAAGATGTAACTTATCCATTAGATAATCCATATTCTGCGGAAAAAGCGGAGTTAGGTCGATTACTCTTTTGGGATCCAGTGCTTTCTGGGGCAAAAGATGTTTCTTGTGCGACTTGTCATCATCCCGATTTCGGATATGCCGATGGTATCCGTTTATCCTTGGGGGTAGGTGGTCAAGGTTTAGCGACTAATCGCTCTAACGGCGTTTTAATTCAACGAAATTCACCAACTATTATCAATACGGCTTTTAACGGAATAGAAAATTTAGGCTTTTATGATCCATCAACTGCTCCAATGTTTTGGGATAATCGAGCAACATCGCTAGAGGATCAAGCCCTACAGCCTATGTTATCAAAAGAGGAAATGAGAGGAGAACATATCGCAGAAGCTGCCATTATGGATACGATTATGAATCGTTTGCAAAATATTGCAGACTATCGGACTCGTTTTGCGGCAGCTTTTGGCGATAATAATATCACGACGGATAGAATCCTAAAAGCGATAGCTACCTTCGAAAGAGGTATTGTGGCTAATGATAGTAGATTTGACCAATATATGCGAGGTAATACGAATGCGATGAATAATGAAGAAATTCAAGGGATGATAGAGTTTATAGAAGTCGGTTGTGCCGATTGCCATAGCGGTCCGATGTTTTCTGATTATGAATTGCATGTACTAGGCGTACCTGAAGTGAACAATAATGTAGATGCAGGGGCTAATGGAACATTCGCTTTTAGAACACCAACGCTAAGAAATCTTGGTGTGACAGGACCTTATATGCATAATGGTCGCTTCAATACCTTAGAGGACGTACTAGATTTTTATGATGATATTTCGGATGGTCGAAATAACGCCATCAATGATAATATCAATCGGAATGATTTGGATGATGAAGTACGCGATTTACAATTAGGTGGACAAGACATTGATGAAATCGTAGCCTTCTTAAATACATTGAATGATAATAGTTTTGATAAAACCATTCCTGCATCCGTTCCGAGTCAATTACCCGTTGGGGGGAATATAGAGAACTAATTTTAAACGGTGAACGGTCGCTTCGCTTAATAGTAAATAGCCTGCCCCGTACTTGATACGGGGGTGGACGATTTTTCACAACAAAGAAAAGCAACTAATATCGTGATTGAAAACAATATATTGAGGGGCTGTTATGGAATCAGTCCCTCAATTCTTTTTTAGTACAATCGAATGCATTCGATTCAATAAGCAAATAGTCGAATGAATTCGACTTTATAAAAGTATCGATTAGAACACCCCAACAATCGGCTACCAAAAGTGAATTGCAGATTACTCCGTTTCAAAGTCAAAATAATTTTAAACTAAATCTAAAATCAACTATTTTACTATGGATGTTTAAAAGCTTTAATGAAACGTTAAAAACTATGCAAAAAGGTGTTCACTTGATTACAATCTTACTTTTATGTTTTGTAGTGATTCATAGTTGTAAGAATTCAACTACTGTTAATCAACCTACTCAAACTCCTGAAAAAACAACTCTTAATACTTGGGTTAAGCCCTCTTCTTATATTCAAGGTGTTCCAATTTATGATACCTTTTCAGACATCGAACCACTTTTTCATTTAGACACAGATACAACCTATTTTATTAATTTTTGGGCAACCTGGTGTAAGCCTTGCGTAGAAGAACTCCCCTACTTTGAAGCTTTTACAGAACAGTATAAAAATCAAAAAGTTAAAGTCATATTGGTTAGTTTAGACTTTCCTAAAAAGATTGAAACGAAACTCATTCCCTTTTTAGAAAAGCATCAATTAAAATCCGAAGTTGTGGTTTTAAAAGATGGGAAATTCAATAATTGGATTGATAAGGTTTCACCCAAATGGGATGGTTCTATACCTGTTACCTACATTTATAAAGGCAATCAAACCCACTTTATCAGTGGAAGTATTGACAATCAAAAAGATTTAGAAAATGCTTATTTAGGTATGAAATAATAAGTAATAGGTCATAAGTAAAACACAACTTATCACTTAGAACATATTTAAAATTTAAAAGATTTTATTCATTTTACAAATTCACAAACATCATGAGATTTATTCTTCTATTAGCCGTTGTATTTGCACTAAATGCGTGTTCGCAACAAGACACAACAGATGCAGATGCAACAACACAAACAACGACTGAAACAACAGCAGAAACAACAACACCAAAGCCATTAGGGGTATCTGTGGGTGATCAAGCACCTGTCTTTGATTTAAAAGGGATTGATGGAGCGAATCATTCTTTTGAAACCATTAAAGATGGTAATGGAGAAGCACCAAAGGGATATATTGTTGTTTTCACTTGCAACACTTGCCCTGTGGCAAAATCTAACGAAACTCGCCTGATTAACTTGCATAATACTTATGCAAAACAAGGGTATCCTGTAGTAGCCATTCAACCAAACGATCCAGCGGCTAAGCCTGGCGATAGCTATGAAACGATGATTACTTATGCGGCAGAAAAGGGGTTTCCATTTGTGTATTTATTTGATGATGGTCAAAAAGTATATCCACAATATGGAGCAACTAAAACACCTGAGGTGTATTTAGTAGATAAAGATTTGAAAATCCGTTATCATGGTGCTATTGACGATGATGCGAGAGATGAGGAAAATGTAGAAGAGAAATTCTTAGAAAAAGCTATCGAAGCCTTACAAAATGGTAAAGAGCCAACACCTGCTAAAACGAAGGCTGTGGGGTGTAGTATTAAAACGGTATAACCGTAGTGAATCAGTGAACTAGTTACTTAGTGATTAGTTTTCTATTAAAATAAATCATCAGATGAGTGTACTATCTCATTTGATGATTTATTTTTTCATAAACTTTGTGTTCTTTGTGTCCCCTCAGTGTTCTCTGTGTCCATTTTTTACAAAAACTGAAAGACACTATTTAACCCTCGAATAGATAAAATCACTGTAAACAATACCACAACTCCACCTAAGACATTCGCCAATAAACTATTTGTATAGTCGCCTAATATTTTTTTAGAATTAGAAATATATAATAAATACACTGCTATAAATGGCAGTACAATCGCATTGGTAATTTGAGCAAATTTGATAATCAAAACAGGTTTTACACCAATAGTTGCAACCAACATTCCTATCGCTAAAATTACCATCCATACCGTTCTAAATTTTATATCTTTTTCATTTTCCGACCAATTGAATAACCCTTTAGCAGCGTATGCTGCGGCTAATGGTGCAGTCAATGCTGAACTAATGCCTGCTGCCATTAAACCAATTCCCATAAACCATTTAGCACTTTGACCAAATAAGGGTTCTAATTGAATGGCTAAATCTTTAGCATTACTGACTTCTCCTACTGCTTCTCCCGAGCTCGCTGCGGTAATGATAATCAACATTGAAATCAATCCGCCTAAAATAATCGCTACCGCATTTTCAATTCTTAAATCTTGTAACGAATCTGTTTTATTCCACTTTTTAGAAATGGTAGAAGCATGGAGGAAAAGATTATACGGTACAACTGTCGTCCCAATCACTGCCATAATTAAAAGGAGATTATCTCCAGAAATACCCGTTGGGATAAAGCCTCTTAAAATATCCCCAATATTGGGTTGAACCATAATAGCCGTCACTAGAAAACATAAACTCATTACAATCACTAACGTGATTAAAATTCGCTCCACCCATTTATATTCACCAAAGTACAACAGTAAAAAACACAACCCACCAATCACTAATGGCATAAAAGAAAACTCCCCAACCAGTAAATCAAAGCCCAATACACCACCAGAAATATTCCCTGCCTCATACGCCGCATTTCCAATCAAAATTGCTCCAATCACCAAAAAGAAAACGATAAATCGAGCTATACCTGTTGGAAATTGTTTATTAAAAGCCTCGCCTAATCCCTCTTGTGTTGCAAAACCTAACCTTGCTGCCATTTCTTGTAAAATAATCGTAGCAATCACCGCAAACAACATCGCCCAAAGCAGACTATAAGTCGTCTGTACGCCTACCATCGTACAAGTCGTCAATGTGCCAGGACCGATAAAAGCAGCAGCTACTAAAGTACTTGGGCCAAAATATTTTTTTAAGTTCATTTTTGGTCTTATTTAAATCGACACGGTTTTAAAAACCGTATTGATTT
>CAYLSF010000746.1:0-4329 GCA_964385675.1 uncultured Saprospiraceae bacterium | reverse complement strand
GTAGAAGGTGGTAGTAATGGCATGGGGTTACATTCTAATTCCGCATGGGGGGCAAGTGCGATTCAAGTCGCTGCAGATTTAACCGCTGCGGCTGGATTAGAGTTAGCTTGTGGGAAAACGGTTTATGAAGTTAATATTACCAACACCACAGGCACGGCAGGTAATACCATGACCCCTATAAACTTAGGCGGTACATATAAGGATGGCTATTCTGCCGTAGCAGATATAGATTTGGATGGAGAATTAGACGTTGTGGTCAGTGAATTTGGTTCAGCAGGTAATGCTCGGGTATATGTTTGGAATCCAAGAACCAATGCCCTAATTGCAACTACATCATATAGCGACTTTACCACTACAGGATATAACTTTACAGGCCCTGCATTTATTGGAGATATGGATGCAGACTGTCAGCCAGAAATTGGATTTACTAGAAGTAAAAGAGTCTATGCTTATGATTATGATGGTACAACAAAATTAAGTACCAAGTGGGTTTTAACCACAAGTGATGTTTCTGGATTAACGGGTATCACCATGTTTGATTTTAACAATGATGGTACACAAGAATTGGTTTATCGAGATGAAACTCAGCTTCGGGTATTAGATGGAAGCGGGGCGTCTGCCACTACCCTATTCTCTTATGGCTGTACCTCTGGTACTGCATTAGAAATGCCAACAGTTGCTGATGTAGATGCAGATAATCAAGCGGAAATCTGTGTGGCTTGTCAAACCATAGGAGGTCAAAAAGGAAATGTCATTGTTTTTGAGACGAATAATGAACCCTGGGCTTATGCTCGTCAAATTTGGAATCAGTATGCTTATAATGTTACTAATATCAATGATGATTTAACCATTCCAAGAGAACCACAAAACAATGCTGCAACGTACAATAATACTTGTGGTTGCAATGGCGTAAGTCGTCCATTAAATAATCATTTAGTACAATCTACCTCTTATGATCAAGAGGGTTGTCCAATTTATCGGGCATCCGATGTTTTTATCGATGACATAACAATTGGCTGTCCAACCGATAATTTATCCATCACCGTAAAAGTCGTTAATCAAGGAGAAGTGGATTTTCCAAAGGATGGAGCTATAACATTTTATTATAATAATCCAGAGCAAAATGGAGCTGCTGTTATCTCTACAGCAATGCTTAATAGTGCAATTTCGCCAGGAGATACTTTAACACAAACTTTTGTTCTAAATATTAGTGCTTATAATTTCCCCTTTGATATTTATGCCATAGTCAATGACGATGGTTCTGCGACTTTGCCCTTAAATATCGCCAATGATTTCCCGACAACGGGAACGGCAGAATGTAATTATGCCAATAATATTGCCCTTCCAATTGAAATATCATCAGATACCACAAAAATTAATCAAACCTCGTGTGATCCAGCAGATGTAGGCATCGTATTAAGTACCTATACCGATATAAATGGGTGTGATAGTATCGTTCAAGTTACGACCACTTTACTTCCCTCAAAAGTTACCATAATCAATCAAACCATTTGCACAGATGAATCTTTCATTGCTGGTGGACAAACGCATACTATAGGAGGAATTTATAATTATACCTTACAAACTTGGCAAGGGTGCGACTCAACGGTTACCCTATATTTAAAAATAAATCCAACACAAGCAACCCTTTTAAACCAAACCATCTGCGATGGTGAGTCTTTCACCGCTGGTGGACAAAATCATACAACAACAGGAACGTATAATTATACCCTCCAAACTTGGCAAGGATGTGATTCAACGGTGACACTCAACTTGATTGTCAATCCTACACAAGCAACCGTTTTAAATCAAACCATCTGCGACGGCGAATCTTTTACTGCTGGCGGACAAGCACATACAACAACAGGAACATACAATTATACTTTACAAACTTGGCAGGGATGCGATTCAACCATTACTTTGAATTTAATTATCAATCCTACGCAATCTACAGTTCTAAACCAAACCATCTGCGAGGGTGAATCTTTCACCGCTGGCGGACAAAATCATACTACTGCTGGAATGTATAATTATACTTTACAAACTTGGCAAGGGTGTGATTCGACTGTGACGTTGAATTTGATTGTCAATCCAACACAATCCACCGTTTTAAATCAAACAATCTGCGATGGCGAGTCCTTCACCGCTGGCGGACAAAATCATACTACTGCAGGAACTTATAATTATACCCTCCAAACTTGGCAGGGGTGTGATTCAACGGTAACACTCAACTTGATTGTCAATCCGACACAAACAACCGTCTTAAACCAAACCATTTGCGATGGCGAATCTTTTACTGCTGGCGGACAAAATCATACCACCGCTGGTACGTATAATTATACTTTACAGACTTGGCAGGGATGTGATTCAACCGTTACTTTGAATTTGATTGTTAATCCAACACAGTCAACCGTCTTAAATCAAACCATTTGCGATGGCGAATCTTTCACCGCTGGCGGACAAAATCACACAACAGCAGGAACGTATAATTATACTTTACAGACTTGGCAAGGATGTGATTCGATAATCACATTAAATTTAGCTGTTAATGACACGAATATCACTCGACTATTTTTAGAAAGTTGCAACCCAAGTGATACGGGCGTAGTCATTCAAAATTTAATTAATCAAGATAATTGTGATAGCTTAGTTATCACAACAACTACGCTACTACCCACTTCATATACAACGATTTATGACACCATTTGCAATAGCATTTATGTACTAAATGGCGATACCTTAACAGATTCAGGAATTTATATTGACACCCTTAAAAATGGAGCATTTAATGGTTGTGATAGTATCATTATATTGAATCTATATCGACATATTGAGATTTGCGGCAATGGTCTTGATGATGATTGTGATGGATATATTGATACGTATGATATTGATTGCGATTGTGATGATAATGTTTCCTTTGGTGTTTGTACTCCTGACTGTCAATACACTTTTTCGCCAGAAGATTTAATCATTCGTGAAAAGTGGGAATCCCCTACTATGAATGATGTCGTGAATTATCAAACTCCATTAGCCGCTGATATAGATCAAGATGATACCGTTGAAATGTTGATTTTATCTACAGATGGTCACACCTCTTCCGATCCTAGACGGTCTAGAAATATCCGAGTTTTCAATGGTACAACAGGCGACTTAAAATATACTATCAACACCCCTTTTCTAGCCTGGGTGAACCCCAATCCTATTACCATAGGAGATATAGACTTAGATGGTTACGCAGAAATTATTGTAGCCACTATAGACCACAGTAGTAATTCAGCTGCTGATAGGGCTGTTCTAATTTGTTATGAACATGATGGAACATTTAAATGGAAATCTAACGCTCAATATGGTAATAATGCTCCTAAAAGATATGGAAGTGGTTTAGGTTTAGCCGATTTCAATCAAGATGGTATTCCTGAGGTTTATACTTATAATGAAATTTTCAATGCTCAAACAGGGGTCAAATTAGCAGACGGTGGTAATAATGGTATTGGTCTCCAAGCCAATAATAATTGGGGGGCTTGGTCCCTAACCGTAGCTGCTGACTTAACAAGTAGCAATGGTTTGGAATTAGCCGCTGGTAATACCGTTTATGAAATTGATATTACAAACACATCAGGTATAACTGGAAACACCATGACGCCAATTGTTCTTAGTGGTTATTCTGATGGTTTTACATCCGTAGCAGATATTGACTTAGATGATTCATTAGATGTCGTCGTCACCTCTCAGGGAAGTGGTTCAAGACTCTATGTTTGGAATCCTCGCACACAATCTATTATTGCAAAAGTCAATAGCACAGGAGGTCGTTCAGGTATTCCATTTATCGGAGATGTAGATAATGATTGTACGCCAGAAATTGGTTTTACTCAATCGAATAGATTGTATATGTATGAGTATGACACCACCTCAACTTTAAAACAAAAATGGAGTCTTAGTACATCGGATGCATCAGGATTTACAGGACTGACAATGTTTGATTTTAATCAAGATAATAAGTCAGAAATCGTTTATCGAGATATGACCAATCTAAGAATTTTGGACGGTAGTGGTAATACGCCTATTAATATTGCAACGATTCCTTGTATCAGTGGAACAGGGGCAGAAATGCCTATTGTTGTAGATGCAGATAATGATGGTTCGGCAGATATTGTCTGTGCTTGTGCCGACCCAACGAGTACCGCCAGTCATCCTAACAAAGGAACGTTAAATGTATTCGAGTCAGCCGGTCAACCTTGGGCACCGAGTCGAAATGTTTGGAATCAAATTGCTTATAATAATACAAATATCAATGATGATTTAACGATTCCAACTCAAGTACAAAAT
>CAYLSF010000745.1:0-4334 GCA_964385675.1 uncultured Saprospiraceae bacterium | reverse complement strand
ATTTATCGACATAAGGAAGAAGATTTAATATTCAAATTCCATGAATATAGCATTGTGATCAGACATTCTATTATTATTTTCATCAAAATGATTCCACGCACCTATTTTATAATATTGAATTTTTTGAACAAAAGAAGTAGATACACAGATGTGATCAATATTTCGTCTGGTTCTACCTGTTTTGGGATCGGGGAGTAAATAATCAGATAAGTCAATTGCTGTAATGCAATCTAAATTTAGTTTTTCTAATTGTTTGGTGAGAATTTTACGCACTTTTTTAGTGCCATATCCTTTGTTTTCATATCTCGTTTGGTTAAAATCACCAATTACAAAAAATGGTAAGTTAGGATGATTATTTTGAATGTTATTCCAATCTTTGGCTTGTTTATATAAATCTTTCTCATGAAATTCCCATGCTTTATAACTAACTTTTCCATATTGCTGTCCTTTTACACCTGCCATGTGATAGGGGATAATTGTTCCATAGATTATAATTTCTCCAAAAGGTGTTTCTACTATTCCACAGGCTGTTCGCCTCGGTGCAAAGGTTTTGATAGGTGTTTTAATTTTCCACTTGCTCCAAATAGAAACCCAATATTCGTCAGGAACTCTATCAAAAGGAGTTGAATGTAATCGGAAAGGATAATTTGTATTGAGATTAATCCATTTTGAACTTTCTGTAAGAATGACGATGTCAGCATCATAGTCCAGTATTTTTTGTTGGGCTAGTCGAGTTTTTTTTGACCATTTTCGGGGTTTTTCCACATTCCAATTGAGGATTTTGTACATGGATAAAGTTGATCTAAAAATGAGTAATTATTCAATCTTCTTACCATCAATATGAGCATCCAATTTTTCTTTACACTCCTCACAACTTCCTAGATGCATAATGATTTGAGTATAATCGTCTTCTTTTTTATTCATATTACCCCTAGCAAATTTACGAATTTGAGTAGCCGTTAGGTGCTTAGTATTTTGCAACGCCACAATACTAAATACCTTTCGCAAAACAGCTAATACGGTAATACCCAATAAAATTAAAAAGACGAGTTGCATTTTGAAACGGTTGACGGCAAACGGTAAACGGTCGGTAACTTCGTTACCTTGACGGTTAAATTATAAGTGTAGCATGACTTACATAAATCAACCGTCAAGTGAAGCAAAGTGAAACGACCGTTCGCCGTCAAGCGAAGCGACCGTTGACCATTTATTGTTAACCGTTAAGAATTTCCTTTACATCAGCTTTAATCTTATTTGCAAGATTATTAGCTAAGACTTCGGAATTACTTTCGGCATAAATACGAATGATAGGCTCTGTATTAGATTTACGAAGGTGAATCCAGTCTGTCCCAAATTCGATTTTTAAACCATCAATGGTATTGTATGGTTGATTTTTATATTTTTCCTCTAACGCTTTCAATAATTTTTCTAAATTAATATCAGGCGTTAATTGAATTTTGTTCTTAGAAATCACATAGTCTGGATAGGTGCTTCTAAGCATGGAAACAGATTTACCATATTTTGATAAATATGTTAAAAATAAAGCGATTCCTACCAAAGCATCACGACCATAATGTAAATCAGGATAAATGATTCCACCATTTCCTTCTCCTCCTATCACTGCATTGACTTCTTTCATCTTAGTCACTACATTTACTTCACCTACCGCAGAACCGTAGTACGTTCCTCCATGTTTTTCCGTTACATCTCTCAAGGCACGGGTAGAAGATAAGTTAGAAACGGTATTCCCTGGTTTATTCTTCAAGATATAATCGGCAACAGCAACTAAGGTAAATTCTTCGCCAAACATTTCTCCATCATCACTTACAAAAGCCAGTCTATCTACATCAGGATCGACCGAAATACCTAAAGCGGCACGTTCTGAAAGAACAGTTTGCGAGAGTTCTCTTAAATGCTCAGGACGAGGTTCAGGGTTATGAGCAAAATGTCCATTAGGTTCTCCATTGATCATAACCACTTCGCAACCTAATTTTTCCAATAAGGGGGGAATAGATATGGCACCCGTAGAGTTGACAGGATCGACTACAATTTTGAAATTACAAGCTTTTACGGCTTCTGCATCTACTAATGGTAAATCCAAAATCATATCAATATGACGAGCAATATAGCCATCTTTCTTTTCATAACTTCCCAAACTATCTACATCAGCGTAATCAATAGAACCATCGTCTATTAAGTCTAGTACATCTTGTCCATCCTGCTTAGAGATAAATTCGCCTTTTTTATTTAAGAATTTTAAGGCATTCCATTGTTTTGGGTTATGACTTGCTGTAATGATAATACCAGCACCTGCCCCTTCTATGGTTACGGCTACTTCCACAGTAGGGGTAGTAGAAAGTCCTAAATCCACCACATCTATCCCAACTGTACGTAAAGTGTTGACCACTAGGTTACTTACAATCTCGCCAGAAATTCGGGCGTCACGACCAATTACAATTTTAGGTGTATTTCCTTTTCGAGTAACCCACGTACCAAAAGCCGCTGTACACTCAACGATGTCTTGTGCTGTCAAGTTATCACCAACTACACCACCGATTGTACCTCTAATACCCGATATTGATTTAATTAAAGTCAAGAGTTTATCGTTTTAAATTTTAAAATTGAAAATGCAAAAATACGACTTTTAAAAAGCGAATCAAGGGTTTCAATTTAAAAAGTTTATGAATTATTGTTGTAAACTTAAATTCATATCAATAATCCAAAATCCATTCAATATCAAACATATCTATCCAATGTATAAATTGAATATCATTACTGTTATAGTCGCCACATTTTAACGTTATTAATTTTAGGGAGTCTTTTTTTAATTGAAATTCACAATAGATAGGGTCAAGACCAGAAGAAATAGAAGGAAAATCTTTGTGCGTATAAAACCAATCAACACCACCTAATAATTTCAGGATGTCATTTTCCATTTTAATTTGTCTAATCATCACATCATCAGCTCCAAATGAACCAGCAATTTCTGGTGATTCATTTAAATTGATTTGAACGTGCAATAAACGAGATAAAATACCATGAATAGAAATACGAAGACTTTGGGTAATATGGATTAAGCCATTTTTACCATAAAATGGAATGAAACGGTTAAAAAGTAAGTCCAATAGGAAGTCTTGATAATCAAGATTTTTTTGCCGTTTTTTAGAAAGTTGATTTTTAGCAGGCAGTTAGTTTTATAAGTTAACAATCAAGAGTTTACAAAAAAGCAAACGGTTACTAAACCCAATAAGTTCAGTAACCGTCAAGGTGAAGTCGTCCGTCTATCGTCAAGCGAAGCGACCGTTTATCGTTCATCGTTTTTAATGCAATCCTTTATTCGTCAAATAACGCTCTGCATCTAAGGCTGCCATACAACCTGTTCCTGCTGCTGTTACGGCTTGACGATAAGTTCTATCTGCTGCATCACCACTAGCAAATACGCCTTCAATATTGGTATAACTAGACCCTGGTTTTGTAATTAAATAATTTTGGTCATCCATTTCTAGCCAGTCTTTGAAAATATCAGTATTGGGCTTATGTCCAATAGCTACAAAAAATCCAGTAATTGGAATTTCTGTTTTTTCGTTCGTCTTATTATTAAATACTCGAACACCTTCTACGACCTCATTTCCTAAAACTTCTTCCGTTTCTGTATTCCAGTAGATTTTGATATTTTCTGTTGCCTTCACACGGTCTGCCATAATTTTGGATGCACGCATTTCATCCCTACGTACAAACATGTGAACCGTTGAGCAGATTTTTGATAAGTATAAGGCTTCTTCTGCTGCAGTATCTCCTGCTCCTACAATCGCTACTTCTTGTCCTTTATAGAAAAATCCATCACAAACCGCACAAGCTGAAACACCACCTCCTGCATCTCTAAATTTAATTTCAGACTCTAGCCCTAACCACTTTGCATCTGCACCTGTTGAAATAATAATAGAATCTGCATGAACCTCTGTACCTGCTTCTGTCCAAACTTTATGCACAGGTCCTGAGAAATCCACTTTTACGATATAATTATAGCGAATATCTGTACCGAAGCGTTCTGCTTGTTTTCTAAACTCATCCATCATAGCTGGTCCCATGATTCCATCAGGATAGCCAGGATAATTCTCAACATCAGTAGTGATCATCAATTGCCCTCCAGGATTCATACCTGTGTATAATACAGGTTTTAGATTAGCTCTTGCTGCATAAATTGCTGCGGTATAACCTGCTGGTCCAGAACCTATTATCAAGGTTTTTACATGTTCGATTGTATCTGCCATTACGTTTTAATAATTTTTTAAAATTATGGATTCCATTTCTTATTAAGATATGTACAAATAACC
>CAYLSF010000744.1:0-4334 GCA_964385675.1 uncultured Saprospiraceae bacterium | reverse complement strand
CTATAATCAATTCAAAATGTGAAAATTACACAATAAAATTACATTAAAGTATGAGGAGTGGTATTAAATTTGCTACAATTAGAATAAATATATATGTATAATATCGTTCATTAGTTGTTCAATCAAAATAGAAAAAGAGATACCTCGTTCAATTGTTTTGAAAAATTTATATCGTATTCCAAATGAACCATAGTACCTTTGGGCTTCTTTTAAAAATTTGGGTCAAACAAGCACTCAATCAAAACTTTTGAAATAGGAAATTGCACATGACGAAGCTGTTAAAATATGATTTAAGAGGCGTATCTGCCTCAAAAGATGAAGTACACAAAGCCATCAAAAATTTAGATAAAGGATTGTATCCTACAGCCTTTTGTAAAATCTTGCCTGATGTAGTTGCTGGTGATGAGGCTTATTGTAATATTATGCATGCCGATACTGCAGGTACAAAAACAAGTTTAGCATATTTATATTGGAAAGAAACGGGCGACTTATCTGTCTGGAAAGGTATTGCTCAAGATGCCATTGTCATGAATATAGATGATATGGCTTGTGTAGGATGTTTGGATAATATTGTACTGTCGTCAACTATTGGTCGTAATAAAAATCTGATAACAGGAGATGTCATTAGTGCGTTGATACAAGCTACTTCTGATTTTGTGGAACAAATGCAAGAACATGGCGTCACTATTCACTTAGCTGGTGGAGAAACTGCTGATGTAGGGGATATTGTCCGCACAATAGATGTAGGATATACCGCTTTTGCTAGGATGAAACGTTCCGACTTAATTATCAATAATGTTCAGCCAGGCAATGTTATTGTTGGGTTAGCTTCTTATGGGCAGGCGAGTTATGAAGCAGCTTACAATGGTGGTATGGGTAGTAATGGCTTAACCTCTGCCCGACATGATGTATTACATAAAAGTTATGCTCAACAATATCCTGATAGTTTTGATGCGAATACCCCTGATGAAGTTGTTTATGTTGGTAGTAAAAAATTAACAGATAGCATTGAAATCAACGGTATAAAAACGGATATTGGACGATTGATTCTATCACCGACTCGTTCCTATTTACCTGTATTAAATGCCATTTTTAAGAAACATAAAGCTAATATCAACGGTATCATACATTGTACAGGTGGTGGACAGACAAAAGTGATGAAGTTTGTGAATGATGTTCATGTTATAAAAAACAACTTATTACCTACCCCTCTCCTATTTGATTTAATTCAGTCAGAATCAGGGACTAATTGGAGGGAAATGTATCAAGTATTTAACATGGGGCATCGATTAGAGTTTTATACAGATGAGACGACGGCTCAACACATTATAGAGTTATCTAATTCATTTAATATTGATGCTCAAATAATAGGAGAAGTAAAAGCATCTAATGAAGGAAATCAATTAACCATTGATAGTCCTTATGGTGTTTTTGATTATTAAACATTTATTGTAAACAATATTTACATTAAAATAACCACTAATTTGTGAAAAAACCTTTATCTTAACGGCAAAGTTTATGTGGAGTATTTAATGGATATATTTGATGCATATTACAGAGTACACACTTTACTAATTTTTGAATGAAAAGCTTTATTGAAATTGAAACAACAACTAATTTTTCATATTGAAAAAACAAACAATTCCATCCTTGTCTTTTAGCAAGACAGGTTCAAAGTTTTAAGTTATTCATTCTATATTATTATTTATTAGGGAATTTTTTTGGTGAAACAAAGCATAATAGAAGGTTAAAAATCGCAGAGAGACTATGAAAAACTACATTGTACTGATAGCTTGTTTACTGTGCAGTTCATTGGTGTTTGGTGAAAAAAGCATGGCAAAAATCACAGGTAAGGTAGTAAGCCCAAGAGAAGATTTAGTAGTGGTATCTACTTACGCAGATCTAATTACTTATGAACCGATGCAATTCAAGCTAGAATTGAATCAAGACAACACATTCTCAATAGAGGTTCCGCTTCAAGAATCTAGTGTTGTAACCCTTTCGCATGGAAATGGAAGTATTGAATTATTTTTAGAAAAAGGTGATAATATTGACGTTCAGTTTCACGGCTGGGATTTATCGTCTACTGTTCAATATGATGGTGTAGGTGCTGAAAATAATTATTATTATACCCTTGCCAATAACCGCTTCAAGCGATTAAATGAGCATCACATTACGTCTAAAATGAGTCGTTTGGATTCTGATGAGTTCAAACAATATATGGATAAAGTCCGCCAAAAGAAATTAGCGTTTTTTGAAAAGCATAAGAGCGAAATGAACTTTAGCTCAACATTTGAAGATTTTGCTAAAGCTGATATTCAATATTGGTGGGCATTAAGTCTGATGCAATACCGTTGGGAACATGCTTATTATAATAATATTCCTTCTCCAATGCAATTGCCTGATGCGTATTACGACTTTTTAGACCAAATTAATCCTAATAATGAAACGGCTGTCAATAACATCAAATATATATGGTTCTTAGAGCAGTATTTAGAATATATGGCTAGTAATGATGTACGATACAACATATATGGTGCACCTATCAAAGAGAAATATAGAGGAGCAAGACGATTCTTAAAAAATAAACCAATGTATTATGTATTAGCGAATGAACTTTACATTAAATGTAAAAGTGGTGATACCTACTCTATTGGAAATGATATACAAGAGTTTATCAAGGAATGTCCTTATAATGACTATACAGACTTAGTATTAACTGAATTTAAAAAAGCGAAAGGTTTAGCAACAGGTACACCTGCACCAAATTTTGATTTGGTGGATATGAATGGTGAAAAAGTAGCCTTGTCTGATTTTAAAGGGAAAGTATTATATATTGACTTTTGGGCAACCTGGTGTGCACCGTGTACTTATGAGTTATTAAGAAGTGGTAATTTAAAATCACAATTTAAAGATCAAGATGTTGTTTTCTTATATATCTCACTAGATACTAATATGGATAGTTGGAGAACCTTCTTACAACGCCATCAACCTAGTGGCATTCATGTTTATGCAAATGGAATGTATCAATCCAATGTTGCAAAAGCTTATAGTGTGCGAGGCGTTCCAAGTTTCTTCCTAATTGATAAAGATGGAAATCTAGCTAGAGTTCCAGCGAAGCGATCGAGTGAACCAGGGGTATATGATGAAATTAAGGAGGTTTTAGCAAAATAATATTTTTACGTTAGTTGTTTTTATTAAAAAAGCGATTTGGGGTAGCTCAAATCGCTTTTTTGTTATCCAGCTTTTTCAATCTTGTTGATAATAGATTTTAAACTTTTCGTCTCCTTCAAAGCTGCTAGGACTAATGTGGTGGCACGAAGCATTTGATAACCGGGAAACTGATGCAATAATTCTAAAAATAACTCCAATAGCTTCTTGACGCCTTTTATTGGTTTTTTATTCGATACACCAATCATATTATCTAAAACGATCAATAACCCTTTTTGATGGATACTACTTATGCCAATCAGATTTTTACTCATTAAATCCGTTAATCGCTTCAAAGGGGCATATTGTTCATATTGCAGCTTACCTAAGGTTTTCCCCAATAGTTTATTACCAAAAGCTTCGTGTTGATTTGCCTTAATCCATAATTCACCTGACAATTGTCGAGCGGTAGTTTGAGCACCGAGCATACTTGCCCCAATAAATAGATAAATAAATTTATCGTAAGGGCGATTGTACCAAATTATAAGGTGGTGTTTAAATTAATCGTATTTTCTTGTTCTGTACACCACCTTTTTAGCATTCGCTAGAAAATATTGAATGGTTGCCAATCCTTTTATCCATTTAGTTGGTAAGGGGACTTTTCTTTCAATATATCGTTCTCCGTCTTGATAAAACCCTACCTCTTTTCTTCCAACTGAAAATACCAATTTATCTTTCGTTTGTACTTTACCCAAAGCCCCAATCAATGGTGGATTAAAATCAACGTTTGTTGTCCCTGCCTCCAAAAATTCACCGTCTAATCCACTTCCTGTTACATCTACCCGTCCATATACGCCTGCACAATGCGAAAATCCTTCAAATCGAATACAGTTATTTCCAGCGGTTACAATCGGATCTTTCAATAATCCCAATTGAAAAGGCGATAAATTAAAGCTCGATTGAACAATATTTGATAAGGTAATCAAACATTTTGCGGTTTCATAAGGCTGTTTTAATCTTCCCCAAAAGAAACAAGTATTATTTCCTTTGTCCATTTCACTGAATTTCGATAAAATGACATTGACATTTTTATCTGTTTTTTGTAGTGTTGAAGATTGTTGATATTGATAGGTCAAAAGTTCATTCATACTTCAAATATAGTTTATTTTTATCAACAAAAAAAC
>CAYLSF010000743.1:1969-4340 GCA_964385675.1 uncultured Saprospiraceae bacterium | reverse complement strand
ATATAAAATGAGGATTCATTTGAGATTGTAAGGCTTTCATGGTTAATGAGGTTACCTTTTGACTTAATTCATTTTTGAGTTCTTGTTTTTGTCTATATTGTTGAAACCAAAGATAAAATACTCCAAAGGCGATAAGAAGCAATCCAATGATCAAAGCAATATTAAACCAAAGGGTACGCCAGAAAGGAGGAGAGATAAGAAATTGAATTTCAGCTGCTTCTTTACTCTCTATACCATCTTCGTTGATGGCGATAACTTGAAATGTGTAGTCATTTGGAGCTAAGGCGGGGAATGTCACATTATTCTGATTTGTAAATGCCCATGTTGTGTCAACTCCTAACATTCTATATTTGTAGCGATTTTTTCGCTGACTTCTATAGTTTAATCCTGTAAATGAGATCTCAATATTATTTTGGTCATAAGTTAAGTCATACACAGATTGTAAAATAGTATCTTTTTCAAATATTTTTATGCCCGTAATTAGAATAGGTGGGGTATTTGAATTTTTTTTAATGGCATTTTCACTAAAAATGGTTAAACCGTTTGGAGAACCTACATATAGCATAGAGTCCATTTTATGAAGGGCTAATATTTCATTATTGGGTAAACCATCAAGTGTATTAATAACTTCGATATAGTTATTTTTTAATTCTATCTTATTTATGCCTTTATTTGTTCCAACCCATAAAATATCATTATCAAGTATTAAGGCATTACAATAATTATCTGTCAACCCTTCTGCTTCACTAAACTGTTGATAGAGTTTATCGTTTTTAAGCCACAGTATTCCTTGTCCATAAGTACCCACCCACATATTGTTTTTATTAATAATTATATGTGACACCCAAGGTTGTTTTTCTAAATTATCTATTTTAAAGTCAATGACTTTATTATTATCTAAATACTGAAGCCCGTTAACTTTTCCTAACCAAACTTTATCCGTTATATAGTCCTTTGTAATGGCATAGGTTCGATCAATGTTAATGCTATTTTTATATTGAACGGTTTTAAAAGTACTTTGATAAGCACTATCTACATAAATACCCTGATAATAGCCACTAAAGCGATTGAGGGTTACGGTATCTTCGTATAAAGTCTTAGGATCATTAAGGTATTTGTCGTATTGAGAAACGATTTTTAATTGTTCATCTAGTTCAATGACTTTATTGCTGCCAACCCAAAAGTTATTATTTTTCAAGCCCGTTGTAGTTACTATATCCGTATAAGTATTTATTTTTTTATGTAAAAACTTACCATTTTTTAAGAGGCTTAAATTACCTTCTTCTTGTCCTATGAGTAAGGTTTTATTCTGATTAGAAGTTATTGAAAATACGGATTCGCCTTTTAAATTTGAATTTAATGAAGTATAAGTTAAAATATCTAAAGAAGGATACATTCTTAACCCTTTGCCTTTGATAGCTAACCAATAATTCCCTTCTTGATCTTGAAAAAAGTGGTTAATAGATAATTTAGAAATAAAAGGTTTTCCGTTATTAATCCATTGACCATCTTTTCGGATACCAAATAATAGCCTTAAAGTAGTTATCCAAATCGTTTCTTTTTTATCCTCATAGAGATTTGTAAACATTCCTACAGGTGATTCAAATGTTAGAGGAAGCATAGATTGAACGGAATCTTCTGTGATTTCTTTAAGACTCAAATCATCCCATGTAACCCTATTGAAAATAAATAATCTTTCAGAATAAGCTGTTTTTTTTATATGAAATTTATATTTATACAATACTTTGGTTTTTCCTGTAGTATCAATTTTTAACCTATAATCTAGATAAATATTTCCATGCTTATCTTCCTCTATGGAAGGGATAGGAATATAGATTGGATCATAGAAAATCTGTCTAGCTTTATTTGTTTTGGGATTATACAACCATACACCATCCTTGAAAGTTGAAACCCAAAATTGACCTTTCGAGTCAATAAAAAATGCTATTATTTTGAATTTCCCTAAGGGTTTATCAAATTGCATTAAGTGAATTTGGTTATTTTCTATATAAGCTAACTGACCACTCATGTTCCAAAACCATATTCTTCTATTCACATCTACATGTAATCCAATAATCGTATTATCCTTTAAGATGGAGTGATCGAAATATTCAAATTTACTACCATTATATTTACAAATACCATCTTCCGTCGCAAACCATAGAAATCCAATACTATCTTGATGGATTACATATACATTATTATTGGGCAACCCTTCTTCAGTTGTAATGGAAAAATAAGAAGGTTCTTGAGCGAAAATTGAAGTCTGATAACAAAATAGACTGAAAAGAATAAATGAAATTATCTTTTTGTTCAACAAAAATTCATTACGTATCTGTATATTAATCATGGATTTTTTATTTTAACAAAA
>CAYLSF010000743.1:0-1937 GCA_964385675.1 uncultured Saprospiraceae bacterium | reverse complement strand
AGATATTTCCTGATTAGTATTTTTCAAAGGGATGAGTAGTTCCACCCTAGTCCCCTTAGGCTGTTCATTTTCATCTTTTAAATCAATTATTTTAAATAATACATTGTGGATAGCGTCTGAATCTGTATTTAATAATTCCAGTCTATTTTTAGTCGTTTGTAAACCGGAGGAGCGATATTCTTTTGGCTTCCAACCAGCTAAAATAGCGGCTTTTGCCCGTCCAACGCCATTATCTTCAATGGTGCATTGAAGTTGATTTTTGTTTAATTGTAGGAATTCAACGGTTAATATACCTCCAGATTTTTTATGCAATAAGCCATGTTTAAAGGCATTTTCAATGATAGGTTGAACGAGTAATGGTGGTATAAAAATAGTATCTTCATTTTCCATTGTTTCACTACTTAAATGCACCTCTATTTTTTCTTTAAATCTAAATTTTTCCAACTCTAAATAGAGGTTTAAAAATTCTAATTCATTGGTAAGACTAATTTTATTGAGCTTTGAATATTCAAAAATTAGACGAATCAGGCGAGCAAATTTAGATAAATAGGTCATCGCTTCTTTACGCTCTCCAGAAATAATAAATCGTTGAATACCGTTTAAAGCATTGAATATAAAATGAGGATTCATTTGAGATTGTAGGGCTTTCATCGTTAAAGAGGTTACCTGTTGACTTAATTCATTTTTGAGTTCTTGCTTTTGTCTATACTGTTGAAACCATAGATAAAATACACCAAAACCCAAACTGCTCACCCCCACAATGAGTGCAATATTAAACCATAATGTTTGCCAGTAAGGAGGATGGATATTAAAATTTATAGATGCGATAATGTTGCTTTCTACACCATCTTCATTGATGGCTATTACTTCTAAAGTGTAATGATTAGGGACTAAAGTAGGGAAGGAAACAAAATCATAAGTCGTCATCGTCCAACTCGTATCTACGCCTAACATTCTGTATTTGTACAAATGTTTTCCTTGACTTCTATAATTTAATCCCGTAAATGAAACTTCTAGATTATTTTGATCATAAGTTAACGCATAAGAGGGGTGAATTGTGGTGGCTTTGCCCATAATTTTTACGCCTGTAAAGAGTGTTGTGGGAGGAATAGTATTTTTTTGAATAAACTCTTCAGAGAAGATCGTTAAACCCTGCTTAGTACCTACATAGACTTTGTCTTCCATGATATGTAGTGCCTTTATTTCATTATTGGGTAAACCATCTAATTTATTAATCCATGTTACTGTATCGGTGTTTAAATTAATTTTGTTGATACCATTTTTAGTACCCACCCAGATGATATTATCTTTTACCGTCAAGGTATTACAGTGATTGTCTGCCAATCCATTATTATGATGATAATGTCGGTGAATTTTACCATTTTGTAACCAAATTACGCCTTGTCCATAAGTTCCTAACCACATATTATGATGTATATCGGTTATAATATGAGAAATCCAAGGTTGTTGTTTCAATCCTTCAATGGTAAATTGCTTTATAATTGCCTCTCTAAAAATAGAGTCATTTTCAAGATAAAATAGACCATCTATTTTACCAAAGTAAATTTTACTTTCTAAATAGTCTTTGGCTATTGAATAAACTCTAGTACTTTGATTGTTCCCTTTTTTTATGAAAGATGGAATAATTGCATTTAAAGTGTCATGCTTCCATGATTTGCGTAAATTTTGCTTATTCGATCGGTAAATTCCCCAGACATGACCACTGTACATATATTGGTTTGTCGTATCTTCAAATAAAACTTTAGGACTATACAATTTTCTATAAAAAACATTGGGTTTACTTTCGACTTTAAAAAACGTTTGACTTTCTTCATTAAGCTGCATCATCTTGTAACTAGAAAACCAAAATTGATTACTTTTCAATGCCAATGCCTTGTTAATAGGTAGAACCGATTTAATATATAAATTATTAAATT
>CAYLSF010000742.1:0-4343 GCA_964385675.1 uncultured Saprospiraceae bacterium | reverse complement strand
GGGGTACACTAAAAAACAAGTAAAATGATAATTATTTTAATTTATAAAGTGTTGATTATTTTAAAGGTAAAAATTATAGTCATTTTTTGAATTAACATTTAGCAAAAAAAACAGCTCTTAATTTTGATACCTTTTGTAAAAACTTCTTAGTCCAGTCACTTGATAAATAATAATTTAAATCGAATTAATAAACTACAAATTAAAACAACAATCATGAAACCATACGAAAAATATATAACAAAAGATTTATTAAATGCAATTGATAACCGCATTGCTAAAGATGGTAAAGTAGCTAGTGAATTTAAAGGCTACATTTCCTCAATGGGTGCAGCAGTTATTCAGTCAGGATTGATTCCTACATTAGCTTTTTACTCCGATCAAGGTGGAGCAGATAAAGATAGAAGTCTTGTACTAAAAGTAATAGCAGATGTATTAGGTAAGGAATCTTTATTCAAAGAGGCTATTAAGGTTAAGCATGACGGACAAGCACTTAGAAAACTACAAAGAGACATTCTAAATGTATCTATTGCTTTAAAGCTAACATTGCGAACTTACAATTTAACGTAAAATGATACAGGCAAATCAATGGCTCAAGGATAAAGTAAAGTCTTTAAAAATAAATGATAGTCAGCGTAAGAATTTAGCTGCTCGTTACGAGCATTTAACACAGAATGTCTTACAAAACGGTAAAAAATTCACCTACTTTAAAGGAGCTGTTTTTACAGGTTCCTATCAACGTAAAACTTATATCCAACCAATTAACGATATGGATATAATGGTGCAAGTTAATATTGATATGGGTAGTTGTAAACCAAAGGTACTATGGAATCAAATCAAAAAAGACTTAAAGCAAGTTTATCCGAATAATACTATTGCCATTGATACACCTTGTGTTAGCGTTCATTTTAAATCTTGCATATTCGAGTTAATGCCTGTAGTTCAGCAGCGAGGTAAATACTACCATAGTCTTAATGGAGCTACATGGCAACCCATTATCAATCCATTTCAGTTGAGTAAAACCCTCAAACAATGCAATGGAGCAAATGGTGGACAGGTAACAGGTGTTATCCAGCTATTAAAGCATGTAAAACGGAAATTGAATAGGCGTAAACCACTTTCTTTTCAAATAGAGCAGCAAGTGATACATACATTCAATTCAAACCGAAAACTAGATACTAGAAACGCCTTTACGCTTGCTTTACAACGCTTGAATTGGATAACTATAACCGAATGTAAAAAGATGATAAAAATGCCAGAGCAAGAATTTATCGCATACTGTAAAAAACAGTTTTTTAAAATTTGTTAGCTATCGGTTAGAGAGTATTATTTTCTTTGATGGATACTACTAAAAATATATAGATTATGAGTCAACCCAATATAGGATGGTTATTTTATAAACAATATTATTGGAGTAAAATACCCAATAAACGAGCATTGCGAATAGAAGATCTATTAAAAAAGAATGAGGGGAATAGCAAAGCATTTAAAGAGCGTAACAATACTATTACCCGTCAGAAATACTGGAGTAGTCAAGATCACTTTGCAAAGGGAAAACAGACTATCGTATTAAGAACAACTTATCCTGGACTTGTATTAGGTACAGGCTATACGCATGAGACAGGGAGCGAAGGGGAGTTTAAAATAGGATTTCACTTTGACCATACTACAGGACTTCCTATAATACCAGGCTCCTCTGTAAAAGGAACGATTCGTTCTATGTTTCCAAATCGTACAGAAAAGCATCGAGCAGCAAAAACAGCTTATATTCTTGATATGCTGCATACGATTACAGGAGATGCAACTATTGAATCTACAGATGTATCTAAACTGGAAGATGAAATCTTTGAAGGGAAGAGAGAGGATAAGCGTTTGGAGGAAGGAGTATATGGACAAGATACTTTCCATGATGCTTATATTTCAAGAGGTGGACAAAGTGGTAAAATATTAGCCGAAGACTTCATCACGCCACACTATGGGGGGGAGGATAAACCAGAAGCATTATTGAAAAATCCAATACCATTGATGTTCCTAAAGGTTTTACCTAACGTTGAGTTTACCTTTAATTTTGACTTAAAAGACAGTAAGATTATTACAAACTTAACAGCAGACCATAAGAAAAAACTCTTTGAAGCCATACTAAAAGACATTGGTATAGGTGCCAAAACAAATGTAGGATACGGTCAATTTCAATAGCTTGAAAAGGATAGAGCTGAATGCTATTACACTTAAAATCAAAATGTATGACAGCAGCATCAAAACAAATACAGCAACTCAATATTACTTTTAATACTCGTATTAGAGAAAATGAATTGTCTGCCTTTAGAGGAGCAGTAGTTAATAAAGTAGGTAGAAAATTTGAATGGTTTCACAACCATGACAATCAAAAAGGAGGGTTTCATCATAGATACCCCCGTATTCAATACAAACTCCATAGAGGAAAACCCATGATAGTTTGTTTGGAAGAAGGCATTGAGGAAATCTATGAATTTTTTGGACAACCAAGTTGGAACCTTAAGATAAAAGATAAAGATGTGCCTATTGTGGTTAAAAACTTAGATATGACATCTAGTATCTTGGAAATGTCACCAACGCCCAAAAGCTATCGAATCAAAAATTGGCTAGCTTTCAATGACAAGAATCAAAAAGAATATGATAAACTGCCTTCATTGATGGAAAAAATTGCCTTTATTGAAAGGGTTTTAATGAATCATATTTTGTCTTTTACAAAAGATATGGGATGGTTACCACCAGAAAGATTTAAACTTAAGGTAACAAACTTACATGAAATTAAAAAAATCAAGTTTAAAAATAGGTTTACCAAACTTTGTTTGACATTAGACTTTGATGTTACGCTTAATCTGCCATCTTTCATTGGAGTAGGTAAAGCTAGTAGTACAGGATACGGAATGATAATTCCTAATCTGAGTAAAGCGTAGATATTATTCTATACTATCATATTATAGTAAACGTTCTTTGACATTTTGGGGGGTATTACGCTCAGGTGAAATAGTACGATGTTATTTCACCTGAGCGTTTAATACAAAGTAGTCGTTTCCATACTTTAGGAAACCCTAAACAAACAGATTATCAAGAATTATCAAGAATTATCAAAATAGCTATATGAGTGAAAAAACTAGATATTGAAGAATGAATTGATAAAAAAGCCCCTGATTTTTTAAAATATCGGTATTACATTCTATATTTACGATATAATGAGTTCTTTGAAGTCACAGTCGCCTAAAAAGTTAGTCAAAATAGACTAATGATTCATTTTTGCGATATTGACATTTTTGTGACATATAGGTGTTTGATTTACAGGGAGTTACAAAACAACGGTCTAAGTCGTACCCATGCAGTTAAGAGGATTACGACTTTGAAATGCAATATATACAAATAGTTTAATATAGTCTAAGTCGTACCCACGCAGTTAAGAGGATTACGACAGTGTTATTATTTTAGATCAATACGTACACGTTGTCTAAGTCGTACCCACGCAGTTAAGAGGATTACGACTCTACCGCAGAGTGGAACTCTTTGGCTTCTGGGCTGTCTAAGTCGTACCCACGCAGTTAAGAGGATTACGACTCTGCAACTAAGTGCGGTATGATTTGACAGCCATTGTAGCAGTCGTACTCACGCAGTTAAGAGGATTACGACATTTTGGAAATAGTAAGAAAGTGTTCAAACATTTCCGTAGCAGTCGTACCCACGCAGTTAAGAGGATTACGACATCCAACCAGGATAGACATCGCTATGCTTAGCAAGTAGCAGTCGTACCCACGCAATTAAGAGGATTACGACACTTCCAATATTGTACCCGAAGATTCACTTACACCAGTCTAAGTCGTACCCACGCAGTTAAGAGGATTACGACCTCTGTGTTTTTTATCATTGCAACTGTTCCGTGTCTAAGTCGTACCCACACAGTTAAGAAGATTACGACATTGTATTTCCTGACATTAACATGAATGATTCCCAGTCTAAGTCGTACCCACGCAGTTAAGAGGATTACGACTCAGCTAAAACGGGCTTGGTGAACCCTCTTTCAAAGTCTAAGTCGTACCCACACAGTTAAGAGGATTACGACTGAAATTCCATTTTGTCCGATATGACATCTTTCACGTCTAAGTCGTACCCACGCAGTTAAGAGGATTACGACATGCGTATCGATCAGCCAGCCTTTAAAAAGCTTCTGTCTAAGTCGTACCCACGCAGTTAAGAGGATTACGACCCAAATCCCATCATGAGTGCGGTACAAAGAACTGTCTAAATCGTACCCACGCAATTAAGAGGATGAACTGTGTTAATTTCCAAAAAAAATGAGTAGAAATTTTTGATTTTTT
>CAYLSF010000741.1:0-4343 GCA_964385675.1 uncultured Saprospiraceae bacterium | reverse complement strand
ATAATTATGCCCTCTGATTCATTTGAAGTCATTGGTGGTCAACAACTTAGTGGAACAATAGTACCTCAAGGTGCTAAAAATGAAGCACTTCAAATTTTATCCGCCGTTTTATTATCTGCTGAACCGATAACGATTTCTAATGTACCTATCATTAGAGATGTTATACATTTGATAGAATTGCTTAAAGGGTTTGGTGTAAAGGTAACGCAACAACAATCAGATACCTTTACCTTTCAATCTGATGATGTTGATTTGAATTATTTTCAAAGTGCTGATTTTAGAGCAAAAGCACAAAAGATTAGAGGTTCAGTAATGCTTATGGGGCCTTTATTGGCTCGTTTTGGTAAAGCTTATTTACCAAAACCTGGAGGAGATAAAATTGGACGTAGAAGATTAGATACACACTTTAATGGATTTATTAAGCTAGGAGCGGAGTTTGATTACGATGAGGAAAACCTACTCTATGGTGTAAAAACAGATGGGTTAAAAGGACGATATATTTTGATGGATGAAATATCCGTCACAGGTACAGCAAATATCGTAATGTCGGCCGTATTAGCGGAAGGCGTTACTCAAATCTACAATGCAGCTTGTGAACCATACTTACAGCAACTTTGTAAAATGCTCAATCGAATGGGAGCAAAGATTCAAGGGGTAGGTTCTAATCTGTTAACTATTGAAGGAGTTGAATCTCTAGGCGGAACAACACACCGAATCTTGCCTGATATGATTGAAATTGGTAGTTTTATTGGGATGGCTGCCATGACGCAATCTGAACTAACGATTAAGGACGCACAAGTCAAGGAATTGGGTATTATTTTACCAACCTTCAGACGATTTGGGGTACAAATAGAGGTCAGAGGAGATGATATTTATATCCCACAACAAGACTATTATGAAATCCAAACCTTCATGGATGGCTCTATTCTAACGGTCTATGACGCACCATGGCCTGGTTTTACGCCTGACTTGATGAGTATTTTACTAGTAATGGCAACGCAGGCAAAAGGTAGCGTATTGATTCACCAAAAAATGTTTGAAAGTCGATTATTCTTTGTGGATAAATTGATAGATATGGGAGCTCAGATTATTTTATGTGATCCGCACCGGGCAACTGTAATTGGACTAGGCAGAAAACACGCGTTGAGAGGGATTCAGATGACTTCACCTGATATTCGTGCAGGAGTATCTTTACTAATTGCAGCAATGTCTGCCAAAGGAAAGAGTGTTATACACAATGTCAATCAAATTGATAGAGGGTACCAAAATATTGATGGACGTTTGAATGCCTTAGGGGCAAATATTCGTAGAATTAAAATGACCGAACAGTAATTATACAGGGATAATAGGTGAAAATACGTATTGTATTTAGTATATATGCTGAAAATTAACAATCCAGTAATTTTACTTGTACTCAAATATTGACTTCACCGTATATTTGTATTAACAAAATGTCATAAAAAAAATCTCATAGTTACATCTGCTTATCGGTAGAAAGAGCTATCAAGGTTATAGAATCCCTTATAACATAAGAAAACAAGTCTATATACCAATTGATATAATTCCAACGTACACATTTTTAAAAGCCAATACTAATTAGTATTGGCTTTTTTGTTTTAGTACTTGATACCTGTTGAGGGATAATGAAATCCCGTACTTGAAAAATTAGGGATACGGGAATTTTATGATGTATAGGACGAAACATTTTTTGTTTCAAAATCTACTCTGTATTTTCAATAAATCAATATACTATTGGGAAAATCAATAAATCAAGAAATGAAGCAAATCTTCCAAAATCTTAAAGTCATAGAATTAGCGAGCGTACTAGCTGGTCCTGCTGTAGGATTATTTTTTGCAGAGTTAGGGGCAGAGGTGATTAAGATTGAGAATCAGCGAACAGGAGGCGACATGACTAGACGCTGGCGATTACCGTCAGAAGATAAGGACTATCCATTTTCTGCATACTATTATAGTGTCAACTGGAATAAGCGAGTGGAAATGCTTGATTTATCGCAAGAAAACGATCAGAAATTGGTGCATGAATGGATTGAAGAAGCGGATATTGTTATTTCTAATTTTAAAACAACATCTGCCCAAAAGTTAAAAATGGATTATAAGGCTTTAAAAGCCATTAATCCAAAACTCATTTTTGCACATTTAACGGGGTTTGGAGTAGAAAATAATCGACCCGCTTTTGATATGGTCTTACAAGCAGAAGCTGGTTTTTTATATATGTGTGGTGAACCGAATCGCCCTCCTGTGAAGATGCCTGTGGCGTTAATTGATATTTTAGCAGCACATCAATTGAAAGAAGGAATTCTAATAGCCCTATTAGAACGGTATCAAACAGGTAAAGGAAGTTATGTAACCACATCCTTATTTGAATCTGCGGTAGCAGCCCTAGCAAATCAAGCGACAAATTGGTTGAATGAAGGTTTTATTCCACAACCGATTGGTTTATCTCATCCAAATATCGCTCCCTATGGTGATATATTTTATACAAAGGATGGGAAAATGCTAGTGTTAGCAGTGGGTACTGATGGGCAATTTAGGAAATTGTGCAAAATATTGGAAAAACCCCACCTAATCGAAGATGAACGATTTGCCAATAATCATCAGCGTGTCATACATCGTACCATTCTGAAAGAAATATTAAAGCCTTTGTTTGAAAAATTCTTGGCGAAGGAATTATTAACAACTTGTCATCATGAAGGTGTGCCGATAGGACAAGTCCGAGATATGGAAGAGGTCTTTGAAATTCCACTTGCTCAAGAGATGATTTTACCTGAAATTTTATCGGATGGAAAGGAGACCAAACGGGTGAAAACAGTAGCATTTCAAATTGAATCTTAAAAACTTCAAAAAAAATTAGTTTTTTTTGAAAAAAATGATGGATTTTAAATTCCAAACATAATGTAAGTTTTGGTTAAAAATCAAAATTAGATTTCCCTTAAACTCATAGAGTGGCTAAAATACTTCCGAATTTTAAAATTAAATATGGTTAAAACGAAAATTCGCCTATTGAATCAAAATTAAATTTGGATTAAAAACTTGCACAGTATCAAAAAAGGCTGCAACTTGCACTCAGAAACAACAACGAAAGTACAACAGAAATTTATGCCCATAGAGTCCAGCTAAACAAGGGGTATTCTATTAAGGAATCAAAAAGGAATTAGAATCACTCAAAGGTAGTGTTATGTAAAATCCTTTTGAATACCAAAGTTCTTTTATGGTTTAGCTGAGCAAGACGATTTCAGTCGATTTAAGCCAAATAATATTTTATTGGAGTATTGAACAATTACTTTAAGAAGAAAGTGCACACTTCGGAAAGTAATTTTCAAGATAGAGGTGGCTCATTATTTAACATTAGAGTAGCCTACCTCAAACTGTTCGTTTCATTTAACTTTTAAGTTATGCCGAATAATCGGTCAATAGGAATCCAACAAAATGAAGTGGATTCAAAAAAAGGATAACTTTTAAAAGAGTGAAAGGGCGGTGAATATAATCTATTTTATTAACCATTAAATTAATGTAGTTATGAAAAAGATGATTCAAATGATTATCCTAGTTGTAGGAGTATTGAGTAGTACATCAGCAGTAGCTTATCCTTTTGTAGAACCTACTGTTAAGGTCAATAAGCAGGCAGCAAAATCATTGGTTGTTCGTATTAATAATCTAAGTGAAGAAAAAGCTGTAGTAGAGTTGATGGATGTACAAGGGATTGTGTTACACACCGAACGCATTAAAAACACAACATCATTCGCTAAGGTATTTGATTTGAAAACATTACCAACGGGTAAATATTTGATTCAAATTAATACCATAGATAGAGTGTTTGAACAGTGGGTGACAATTGATGCTTCAGGGGTAGTAGTTGCAACTAAAATGAAAAAGTGGAAAAAACCTACAATTATCCAAAATGGTAATAATGTAATTGTAGAGTTAAATAGTTATACTAATAAGAAAGGTAAAGTAACTATTTTGGATGAAGATAATCACATCCTACAACAAGATACCTTTACAAGAGTAGGTGTAGCGAAGACCAAATATGATATGACTGCATTAGAAGCAGGAGATTATATTGTGAAAGTAGAGATTGGTGACTTTGTTTACTATGAATATGTAACGATTAAATAGTTATGTTATCGGTTATTTAAACGAATAGAACGTAACCGATAGTCAAAAATATTTTTGTTTATTAAAACTGGACTCGTTAAGGGCTTTGTTCAAAAGTGGACAAAGCCCTTATTTTTTCAAATTCCAAATTCCAAATTCCAAATTCCAAATTCCAATTATCAATTATCAATTATCAATTATCAATTATCAATTATCAATTATCAATT
>CAYLSF010000740.1:0-4348 GCA_964385675.1 uncultured Saprospiraceae bacterium | reverse complement strand
ATAAAATCAACATACTTCTACTAATCACTAATCACTAATCACTAATCACTCTAATCTTTAAATGCCTTAATTTTTTGTAGTGTGATTTTATTACCTGTAAAAGTATAACTTATGGCTAGACTCCAATAACTTCCTCTTGAAGTGAAATTTCCAGCTCCAACGATAGCGTTTCTATCCCAAATTAGATAATCGCCATGTAGGACATTTTTAAAACCATAAGCCCCCGTTAGATGAATGCCAAATAAATTATATCCTTTGGTTAAGTGTTGCCAACCAACCCCCAATATCCCACTCCAGTACGGGTTTCTTCCAGGAAAATTCACTCGTATATCAATCAAGTCTTCCGTTTTTACTTCTGTAGCCTCGTTGATGTCATAACTTACTTGTGAAGGCATATAGAAGTTCATCGTTAACCCCACATGACCTTCTAACCAATTCTTTGGAGAAAGTTGAATCCGAGGATGAATTAACAAGGGAATTTCAAGATAGAGTTCTGGAACGAAATCTGAAAATTCTACATTTTCCATCATTTGAAACTCTTCTGCCTTTAAGTTCAATTGATACCCTACATTTTGAACGCTAAAATTAAATCCTACTTCTAGTCCTAAATTTGGATAGGGGTTAGAGATTAACCCTAAACCAAAAAAACCACCATTTAAGGATAATGCTTCAAATGTTCCTTTTTGATTAATTATACCATTTTGACTCACGATATTTTTGAGGTATCCTGTCTTGAAAGTGATATGATTTTTACCGAAAACTAAAGAAGAAGGAACGGATTGAGCATAAGTAGGTATAGTATAAATCAACATACCACATACTCCAACTATAACGAGTAAAGTTTTAAGCATAAATTTTCGGTTTAGTGCTAAAAGAAGATAATTAGGCAGGTAGGTGAACCTATTGTGTGCTTTTGATGCTATTTGAACGTAAAAGTAGTTATAGGGATTGTATAATCTGGAATTTAAAAAGTCGAATTGCAGACTTTCTATATTATACCTGTTATTTACGTGGAACATCAATTATGAGTTCTCTTACATTGTCGAACCTATTAATGGTTAATTCTATTTCTGAAGTGTAAAATGGAAGGTTGTACCCGTTTTATTTTCATTTGGCGTAAACCATATTTTACCATGATGACTCAGTACAATTTTTTTACAAATAGCTAGACCAATACCTGTTCCCGAATATTCCTCCATATTGTGTAGTCGCTGAAATATTTTAAATATCTTTTCTTGATATTTAGGGTCAATACCAATTCCGTTGTCTCTGATGGAAAATTGCCATTTATTATCTAGTTCTTTGGTTTCGATTTGGATATATGGCGGTGTGCCATTTTCTACATATTTAATGGAGTTTTCTATCAAATTTTGAAACAGTTGGACTAGCTGAAAATCATTTCCCTCTATTTGTGGTAGTGGCGAATTCATTTCGATAATTGCTTCCTTTTGTTGCAATTCGTAAGAAAGGTTTTCCATTACTGCTTTTATAATATCACTTATATCTACAATTTGAGTATTTAATGTGCCTCGGTTGATTTGAGAATATATCAATAAGTCATTAATAATGGACTCCATACGTTTTACGCCACCTACAGCAAAATTGATATATTCTTGACTTTCGTTGGATAGCGTTGTTTTATTTCTGCGTTTTATCAATTGAAGAAAACTAGCTATTGTTCTCAAAGGCTCTTTCAAATCATGAGAAACTACATGTGCAAATTGTCCTAACTCATCGTTTGAGCGCTCCAATTCTCTTAACTGAATTTGTAAGGCTTTATTTTTTTTCTCTACATCTAGTCTTAATTGTTGATTGTGCTGCACTTGCTTAATATAAGCATGAGTGTAATAAATTAAAATTAATGTAGTGATACTAGCTAAGAGTAGAAACCACCATTTTTGCCACCAGGGTAAATCAATACAAAATTTGATGCGTTTAATTTCACTTAAATTCCCTAGTTTATCAATTGCTTGAATTTCAAACACATAATCATTGGGTTTTAAGGTCTTAAATCGTGCAAAGTTATCTGATGTACTAATCCATTTCTTATCAGGTAACATTCTATAGCGATAAGTTAATTGCTGTAAACTACCGTAAGAAATACCAATATAAGTGATTTTAAAATCATTTTGGAAATAATCTAATGAATAGAAACCTTGAATTTCTTGGTCTTGTTCCTCTATTTTAATTTCCTCGATATGTAATAAAGGTGTTTCTCCACTCATCAACAATTGTTCCTCTCCCAAAAAATCGAGCCCTTTGTTGGTTCCAACTATTACCTTATCTCCATAGTTGGCTAGACTCATTATTTCATTAGAAGATAGCCCGTCTATTTGATTGAAGGTAGAAATAATAGGGAGTTGATTTACTTTTCTTTTGATAATACTTAGCCCTCTAGGTGTTCCTACCAATATCAAATCTTGATAGAGCAATAAATCTTGACAAATATTGCTAGCTAAATTATTTTTAGTAGTAAGGTTAGTAACTTGCTCTAAATTATCACTAAAAATAATAACCCCTCCACCATCTGTACTAATTATCTTTTCGCCATTTGGATGAATAAGGATATCCGTAATACTCTGTTTAAATAACCGCTTTTTATCTCCATAACTCAATAATTTTCCTTCTTTATATTGAAATAAACCAAATGGTGAACCAATCCAAATACTTTCATTTTCTTCATCATAGGCAAGACAGGCAGAACGTTTTGAAAAAAGTGAATTTATAGTATCGCTCAACTTTAATACGCCATTTTTTATCGCTTGATTTAACTTATCTGATGAATAAGTATTCGTTCCATTATGAATGGCTACAATTATATTTTGACTAGGTGTGACCAGTACATCTTTGGTTGAAGCAGCGGTAGCTATATCTTTGATTTTATCTTTTTCTATTACGCCAAGTCCTTGATCTTTTCCCACAAGGATACGCCCATCTTTCAACTGTTGCAAAGCTTTAATTCGATAGTTGTTAGGAGTTGAGTTGTACTCTTTTTGTTGAAAACCTACATTATTTGGTGTAAATTTTAGAACTGAGTTATTACTCAAGCCAACCCATATATTTTGAGTAGAATCGACCAATAAAGAGTAAACAGGAAGCGTATTTAGGGTTTCTACTTGTTTACGAGTTTTTAATAAGGTATTGGGAATAAAAAATACACCATTATTATTGGAAGCTAACCAAATATTTTCTTCTCTATCCTCAAATACTTTTGCTATCGTATTATTATTTAATAGCTGTTTTCGCAATGTGAATTGTTGTCCATTTTTATCAAATAGGAACACGCCTTTGTTATAGGTAGCAGCCCAAAATAATTTATCCTTATTTGTAACCTTTATATCAAGTACAGAAAACTTATCCAAATTATTACCTAACGTTATTGACTTTATACTATCCTTTGAATTTCTTTGATACAATTCTTCCTTGTAGAAATAGTGCGTTGGTTTGTTAACAGACAGCCGTATTCTGTGATTATTCTTCTTAAAAGGTAGTTTTTTTATTTGTACACCTCTGTCCCTATTTATTTTACCCAATTCACTATTACTAGTATAAAATTCAATATGATGCTGTTCATTTTCCCATAAATAAGAAGGAGTATTAAATCCTAAGTCTTTTCCTTTAAATATTTGTTTTATCCCTAGTTGTTCATCCAATTGAATAATACCACTACTTTTGGTTAGCCATATAGAACCATCAGAATGTTGTATAATGTCTTCTGTTTTACTGTAATCTAGCTCAGGTGATAACCGTACCGTATGAAACTCACCTTTTTGATAGTAACAAATTTCACCTAATGAAATAATCCAAAGTCGATTTTGATTATCCTCATATAAATGAAACACATCATTGTTGGTCAATCCATCTCTAACGGTGTAGGTTTTAAAGTTTACACCATCAAAGCGAGTCAGACCTGCTGCTGTTCCAAACCATATATATCCCTGATAATCTTGGATTATTGTATAAATGGTAGAGGTCGGTAAGCCATGTTCAACGGTGTAATGAACAACAGGAGGCATACTTTGACCACACACTTGTGAAAGTGGGCAATAGAGTAGTATCCAAAAAAAGTATAAGACGAGGTAATTACGTTTCAAAATCTAATATCAATTAGTTTGGTATTCTGCTGCGAATAGAAATTCTCTCTCCTTTCTATCCAATACAAAAGAAATGCCTATTTATATAAATCAGTAAGTTAAAAATTAACTTTTAAATGTTTATATGTTTAACATTTCTAATAATAAAAAATTTGTATTTAATTATAACCCGTACAGCTGTTCTCGGTTTAGCTTTTTCAATATTTGTAATGGTTTGTAAATTAAATACATCCATTTTTTGAAAATATGCTACG
>CAYLSF010000739.1:0-4349 GCA_964385675.1 uncultured Saprospiraceae bacterium | reverse complement strand
ATACGCATTATCAAGCAGAAACAGATAATTATGAAACCCTTTTACACCAAAATCGAGTCGCTTTATTTGCAGCTTATCGACATCAATTTAAGAAATGGCAAGCTACAGCAAGTGTTAGAGAGGAGTGGATTGATGGTGATTTTGTTCCCTTTACGGTTGCTTTAGGTGTAGAGGGGCAACTATCAAAACATTTAAGGTTATTATTTAATGCTTCAAATAATTACAAAGCACCAACCTTCAATGATTTATTTTGGGTGCCTGGTGGCAATCCTAATTTACAACCCGAAACCTCATGGAGTCAAGATATTGGTGTATCATGGTCAAAATCTTCTTCTTCTTTTTCTACTCAAATTCAAGTCAATCTTTTTAATAGCTGGGTCGATGATTGGATTTTATGGTCACCTATGGATAATGGTATTTGGTCACCTGATAATGTCAAAAAAGTGTGGGCAAGAGGTGTAGAGTTAAGTGGAAATATAAAAGCTCAATGGAAAAATATTGATTGGGCATTGATTGGTAATTATAGTTACACGCAATCTACGAATCAAGAAGTATATAACAATCAGACCTTTACATTGGATAAGCAATTGATTTATACACCTATCCATAGGGGAAATATAGTATTAGAAGGACGATATAAAAGGTTTAGGGGTAGCTACACACAACTATATGAAGGCGAGCGATTTACAACACGAGATAATAATAATAGTATTGACGATTATACCATTGGACATTTAACCTTAGGGTATGATTTGAACTATAAATCTAAGGTATTTCAAACTCAATTAAAAGTACATAATATTTGGAATACCAGTTATCAAGCTATCGAATGGCGACCAATACCGCTTCGATATTATTCACTAAACTTAAAATTTATCTTATAGAAGTGAGTGTAAATTCCTGACATCTGACTTCTATTTTTAATTCAACAATTATTAATTACATGACAACTTTAAAGTATTCACAATTTCTTTTTTTACTCTTAATAAGTGGTGTATTAGTTTTATCGGGTTGTGGCGATGATGAAAGCCCCGAACCGACATTACCTTTTGAAACAGGAGTATTTATCTCTAATGAAGGTCCTTTTCAAAATGGAACAGGAACAATTACGCATTTTAATCCAGATAATAATACTACGACTCAAAAGATATTTGAAACGGAGAATGCACGTCCTTTGGGAAATATTGTACAGTCTATTACTTTCCATAATGACAAAGCCTATATTGTAGTCAATAATGCCAATATAGTTGAAGTCGTTAATGCCAATACATTTGAATCTGTTGCGACTATTGAAGGCTTAACGATGCCTCGCTATTTTATTGGTATTAGTGAAACAAAAGGATATGTTTCAGAGTGGGGAACCGGTGGCGTAAATGGTGCGATTCAAGTTATTGATTTAACGACAAACACCGTAACTAAAACGATTACAACAGGAAGCGGAACGGATCGAATGTTGATGGAGGGGAATATGGTATATGCAGTGAATAAAGGAGGTTTCGGTACAGATAGTACGGTGGTTGCTATTAATACAACAACAGATGAATTAAGTCAGACGATTGAAGTGGATATAAATCCGAACAGTATTCAAGTTAAAGATAATCAAGTATTTGCTTTATGTAATGGTGTAAATGACTTTTACAATCCAAGTAGCAATACGCCTGGCTCCTTATGGAATATTACCACTGAAACAAAAGTTTTTCAATTTTCTACACCCAATGATCACCCTAGTAATTTAGTGGTAGATGACCAAAATCAATTATATTGTACAAATGCTGGACAGTTGATTCAATTTAATGAAGGTATTAATGTTTTTAGTACAATACCGTTAGTTGCTAAATCTTTCTATGCTTTAGGGTTTAATGCTACTGATGGATATTTATATGGTTCCGATGCTTTGGATTTTGCTTCAGATGGTTTTGTATTTCGCTATGAAACCAATGGTACAAAAGTAGATTCTATTCAAGCGGGTATTATTCCTGGAGGATTTGCTTTTAAGTAGTGGTTGATCGGTTATTGGTTGCTTGGTTATTAGTTCCGTATTTGTCTATAGTTGCTTATTAACCAAGCAACCAAAATTTATCGAACCATTACCCAATATTCAGCTTTTGTTGTTGGTTCTAAGAAAGAATCGACGATTTTATACCCCAATCGCTTATAAAAAGAGATATTTCTAGGGGTGAAAGTTTCTAAATAAGTTGGTACGCCTAGTTTATCCATTTGACTTAAAATAGGCTGCACTAATCCACTTCCTAATCCTTTATTTTGGTGTCTGGGATGTAATCCTAGAATAGATAAATACCAAATGTTATCAGGAATGATTCCATCAATCTGTTTATCCATAAACGTGACGATTTCATGATAACAATTCCATGCAGAT
Source organism: uncultured Saprospiraceae bacterium (assembly GCA_964385675.1). Lineage (GTDB taxonomy): Bacteria > Bacteroidota > Bacteroidia > Chitinophagales > Saprospiraceae > CAYLSF01. The sequence goes on along the minus strand of CAYLSF010000739.1, from coordinate 1,972 downwards.
TCGCCCAATTCATTTTTGATAAATGTTTCTTTTAAGTGTTTCTTTTGTTTTGATTCCTCAGAGGATAGTGGTTTAGACCAAATAGATGCCCCATATTGATGCTCAGAAGGCAATAATAAGACTCCAAATTGACTAGCTTCTTGCATGGAATAGTCTAAATATTTTAACATTCCAACTTGTTGAGCTTCGAGGGAATTGGAAATTGTTTTAGCCAAAGTCGCATAAAAAGAATCGGATAGTAAGGCTTGATATAAAGCGTTAGCTACAGTAGGATATTTAATTTGATAGGACATTTGATTTTATACTGTAGATGTCGGGCATTTCAAAAATGCCAGACATCTTGTAAAAAGATTATCGACTTACCCCACTTCCAACAGCTTGTTCACTCATCCCATTCATTTCAATCAAATTCAACATTTTAATTGTTGCTTTGATGGCAGAAAGGGCTTGATCCGAGTCTAATCCATTGGTTTTGAATTGTCTGCCGTCCATATCCCATGTGATGACCGTATTACAAAGGGCGTCCGTTTTTCCGCCTGGTGGAATCGTTACAGCATAGTCGATTAGCTGTGGATATTTTCTATCCAATTTATCATAAATGGTCCATAAGGCATTCATAAAAGCATCATACTGACCATCACCTGTTGACGTTTCTTGATAGGTTTTTTTATTGATTTCTATGCTTAAAGTTGCTACAGAACGCAAGCCTGCTGCAACAGAAAGAGAGTAATTTTTGATTTTAATATTTTGCTCAATTGCTTCACTTTTCAAGACATCAGAAATGATAAACGGTAAATCTTCTTTCGTGATGATTTGCTTTTTATCCCCTAATTCATTGATGTGTTTAGTCAACTTTTTCATAGATGCCACATCCAACTCAATACCCAATTCTTCTAAATTCTTTTTGATGGATGCTTTTCCAGCCAATTTTCCTAAAGCATAATTACGTTTGCGATTGAAGCGTTCTGGATGTAAATCATTGAAATATAGATTCTTTTTATTATCACCATCGGCATGTATTCCACTCGTTTGTGTAAATACAAATTCTCCAATTAAGGGTTTATTTTCGGGAATACGAACGCCTGAAAAAGACTCTGCGAGTTTACTGATAGAATATAATTTTTGTTCATCTACGGATAGCTCGCAGTTGAGGTGATCCTTCAAAACACCAATGACACTCGACATTGGTACGTTTCCTGCTCTTTCCCCCAAACCATTTAAAGTAGAATGAATACCCTTAATCCCCGCTTTTACAGCCGCAAATACATTAGCCGTTGCCAAATCATAATCATTGTGGGCATGAAAATCAAAATTACAAGAAGGGAAGGTCTCCAATATCCAAGAGCAAAATTCAAAAGTTTCATCAGGATTTAAAATGCCTAAAGTGTCAGGCAGCATGATACGGTCAACATTTTCGTCCTTAATGCCATTGATCATAAACTCCACATAATCCCTAGAATGCTTCATGCCATTTGACCAATCCTCCAAATAGACATTGACTCGAATGTCCATTTCCTTAGCGTGTTGCAACACTACTTTTATATCTGCCAAGTGCTCGGCAGGTGTTTTTCGCAACTGATGTTTGCAATGTTTTAAAGAACCTTTCGTCAATAAATTAATCACTTTTGCACCCGTCTCCGCAATCCAATCTAAGGAACGTGTACCATCCACAAATCCTAATATCTCTATGGCTTCTGCATAGCCATTTTTTTCTGCCCATTGTACAATCTTAGAAACGGCATCAAATTCTCCTTGTGATACATAGGCTGATGCTACTTCTAATCTATCTACTTTTAGTTCCTCTAATAGCAAGCGAGCCATTTGCAGTTTTTCATTTGCTGTAAACGAAACGCTAGAAGTTTGCTCTCCATCTCTAAGCGTCGTATCCATTATTGTGATTTTCATATTATCCTATTTTTACTTCCATTAGCTATCAGAATGACAACCAATTTTCTATTATCCACTATGAAAT